>CAITYI010000260.1 GCA_903896585.1 uncultured bacterium | reverse complement strand
GCCATCAATTCATGCAGTCACGGAAGCAGTTGGATTTGAATACCGCATGCAACCCGACGGCGAATATTCGCACGCGGCTGCCGTCTTCATCATTACTCCCGATGGTCGCCTGAGCCGCGTTCCACTTGCATTAATAGTGCTGATTTCGCTCCAGTGGCGTAGCCGCATTCGCGTGGGTCTTTTAACGGGTTTGGCATTTGGATTCGCATCTTTTTTTGCTCAGCATTTTTGGCTGGGGGTCGTCGGCGCGGATGCTCACTGGATTCTGTCCATCTACCTAGCTCTCTGGATTGCCCTTGTCGGAGCCGCCACCTCATTTGTTTCTACGCGTACACCTGCACCCGTTGCAATATTGCTCATCGCGGGCCTGTGGGTGACCGAGGAGGCACTCAGAGGTCGTTTTCCATTTGGCGGCTACCCATGGGCGCGAATTCCGTTCAGCCAAGCGGATAGTCCACTCGCGGCCTGGTCGACGTTGGCGGGCGTGTCATTCATCACAGCCGTAGTCGTTGCATGTGCGGCCACTGTGGCGTATCTCTTGCGAGAGCCCAGACTCAAAACACTTCTCGTTGCCGGAGTCTTACTGATAATTGCTGTCGCTGTGCCGGGCACGATTTCCAACGCTGTCGATTCGCAGGACACGGTCAGTATCGCGGTAATTCAGGGTGGCACCCCACAGATCGGCCTGGGTGCTATGGATGTCCGTCGCGCTGTTCTCAATAACCATGTCAATGAAACGATTCTCCTTGCGGCAAAAGTAACCGCGGGGGATATTCCCCAGCCCGATTTGGTTCTGTGGCCTGAGAATTCATCCGACATCAATCCGTATACCGATCCCGAAGCCTTCCAAGCGATTAGCTCGGCAGCTCAAGCAATCAATGCGCCGATTTTGGTGGGTGCAGTGGTTGATTCGAGCGAGAACCCTGAAACTGAGGTTTACAACATGGGAATCATGTGGGATCCCGTGATTGGACCAGGGGATACCTACATCAAGAACGCACCGGTGCCATTTGGTGAGTTCATTCCTTTTCGGTCTCTACTCACTCAATTCATAAGTCGATATGAACGTGTGCCCAGAGATTTTGCACATGGACAGCAGCCAGGGATATTCACAATTAATGGTGCGACTCTCGGAGATCTAATTTGCTTTGAGGTGGCTGTGGATCGAGTGGTGAACAAGATAATTAATGAAGGCGCCAACATAATTCTGGTGCAAACAAATAATGCGACTTATTCAGATACCGCGCTCCCAGAGCAGCAATTGAATATTGAACGTATGCGAGCAATTGAGATGGGGCGTTCAGTCGTGGTTGCCGCAACGACTGGAATCAGTGCAGCCATTGACCCCAATGGTGTGGTTGTGGAATCACTTGACGACGGTGAAGTTGGCTCCTTCGTGTATTCAGCTCCTATTCTGAATAATCGAACCTTGGGGTCACTTATTGCGCCCTGGCTGGAGCTAGTTATTTGTGCCTTGACCCTGGGCTCATTAATCTGGTTGCTGGTCCGGGTTCGCTATCGTCGTCAGATATAGAATTTCACCATGCCCGAGCCAATTGAAGTACCGTCCGTTGATCTGGGCAGGGTCTTAGTCATTATTCCAACCTATAACGAACTTCAGTCACTGCCAATTATTCTTGGTCGAGTACGAATGTCAGTGCCCAATGCAGAAATATTGATCGTCGATGACAGTTCCCCTGATGGCACCGGTGAACTTGCGGATAATCTGTCTGCTGCCGATCGCCATATACACGTT
This sequence comes from uncultured bacterium, assembly GCA_903896585.1. GTDB lineage: Bacteria > Actinomycetota > Actinomycetes > S36-B12 > S36-B12 > UBA4592. The sequence continues at coordinate 3,100 of CAITYI010000260.1, read as the reverse complement.
ATGCATCGTTTAAGTAAAGATGGTCTGGGTGCTGCGTATCTCTCGGGTTTCGCGTGGGGTCTTCAACAAGGTTTTGACGTAATAGTCGAAATGGATGCTGATGGATCACACCAGCCAGAGCAGCTTCCACAGCTTCTTGAGGCGCTGGTCAACGCTGATCTCGTACTTGGATCCAGATGGGTAGATGGCGGCGGTACTGAAAATTGGTCACGAGGGCGGGAAATTCTCTCACGCGGAGGTAATACATACACCAGAGTAATGCTTGGCATTGATATCAACGATGCTACGGGAGGTTACCGGGTATTCCGCGCCGAGACGCTACGCAACTTAGACCTGGCGGAGGTTTCCTCCCAAGGATATTGTTTCCAAGTTGATCTTGCTTGGCGAGCTTCACAGCGTGGGATGGTAATTAAGGAAGTACCGATTACATTTGTTGAGCGCGAAGTCGGCACCAGCAAGATGAGTAGAAGAATCGTGACCGAAGCTCTGTGGCGGGTCACCGTGTGGGGAGCGGAACGTCGGCTTAACCAGTTCAAAGAATTTATCTTCGCGGGTAGGAAGGGTACCTAATGTTCCTGCGCCGCTTACTCTTTTTCGGCTATCCACTGGCCGAAATCCTCGTTCTTTGGCTGATTGCGACACTTATTGGGTGGCCGATTGCGCTATTGCTTCTGATAGCTGGTTTCCCGGTGGGTGCAGCCATCCTGCGAAATGCAGCGGCTAAGTCACAGCAACTTCGTACAGCATCCGAAATAGAGCGCCCGAGAATTGCTCAATCGGTAACGGGAATGTTCCTCTCCGGGCTGCTGTTCCTCATTCCGGGATTCATTACCGACGTTATTGCCGTATTCATGTTAATCCCGTCGATCCAGAGGCTGATTATCCGCGCCACGGGCACCTGGTTTGAAAGTCGGATGGTGCGCGTCCCAGGTTTCTCGGCCTACGCCCAAGGCGACTTTATCCAAGGTGACGTGATCCGGGGCGTTGTTATTCCGGATGATTCCGCTAATGAACAAGGTGAGGGACCGCGTGGTCCCTCACCTGAGATTTCCAGTTAATTAGGCAGATTTCTTAAGCGGTGTCTCGCGCATCTCATTGAGAAGTGCCAGGCGTTCATTGTAAATTTCTTCAAGTTCCTTCAAAGTCCGTCTCTCGAGCAACATGTCCCAATGGCTCCGGATATATCGCTCTTCTGGTTTTTCTGGCGCCGTTACATGTGGTCGGGTCGCGATAGCGCCACACCGGCAATCCCATTCGTATGGAATTTCTTCGGCCTCAATGGACAGTGGGACTACTGATTCATGACCCTGAGGGCACTCATATGTGACCATTACCCGCTCAGCGACCGGAACGTTGTCGTCGCGCTCGAGGCTCAACGCCCCTAGGCGGGTGCCCCGCATCGAGGTTTCAATCATGGTGGGTCCCCTTTTCTAGCGCTGTTTTTCTAGCACTGTCGGTGAAACTTCGTAGCCTTATGACGCTTTCGGCTCGGCGTGGGTTCCCACGAAATCATCTGATGCGTTTCGGGTACCGGAATATGTGATGTGGATCACATATTCAGGGCTCAACGGCGCTTCGGATAGCCTTCCGCCATGGGTACGGATCGAGAAATCCCGATACATCGTGGCAGAGACCTAGATCGCTTGGTGAGCTTCACCGATGCGATCGCGGCGGTAGCAATCACCGTAATGGTGCTACCTATCGCTGGACTCGCGATAAGTCCCTCGGAGCCCACCGTGTGGGCGGTTTTAAGTGAAAACAGTGGCCACGTTATTACGTTCTTCTTCACATTTGTTGTGGTCGCCATCATGTGGCGCGCCCATAACAACGTGTTCAACCGATTATCAGGATTTGATAATCGAATCTTTTGGTACAACCTGGCGTGGCTGGCGACAATTGCATTTCTTCCGGTGTCAAGCAACCTTTATGGATCAGCGAATTCAGCGGGGGATCATGGCTGGTCGGGTGGGGCTGATCTGGGGGGCTCCGGACTGCTCTATTGGGGTTCCCTAGCCCTGATTTCCTTCTGGGGGACTGCAATCGCTGCCCACGCCCGGCGTAATCCGGAACTGACGGACAATGTCGCTTCCCCATTCGAAAACTGGCGGGTCCGGTACCGAGGTATCGCGTTCGCAGCTTATTTCCTCGCTATTGGCTTGGTTTCTTTGGTATCTCCTGCAATTGCAGCATATCTGCCAATCGGAATCATTGTTGTGGGCAGAATTATGCGGTAGGCGGTACCTCAGCTGATCCACCCTGAGTGGTTTGGCCACGAGCAAATTCACTGAAATTGAAATACCAGATATAGAAGATGCCCAAAACCGGCGCAACCAGAATCATCAGGAACGGCACCACGCCGCCCTCGCCGCCACTAATGAAACCGAAGCCCGTTGCAATCACCGCCACCATCAGCACAACGACGACTACGGTAAATACATAGCGTTGTGGGCGATGCATGGACCAAGGTTGGGCAATCGCGGATTCGGATTCGGATTCGGATTCCATGGCCTATTCATAGCCCATTTGGCAACGCCGTGCACTGCCAAAGTGCCGATAATGTACATTATGTCATTTTAATCTACGATACCGGGACGACGGACCGAGCCTTGAAGTGTGCCATTATTCCCGATGTGCTCGGAAAACCCCACAAAATTCTGTTGTATTACATTTTTCGCCCCCTCGCGGATCCCACCGCAATAGCAATGTGGCAACAGCAACTGTGCGAACGCTTGGGACTACGAGGTCGGATTTTGGTGTCACCACATGGCCTCAATGGCACGGTAGGCGGAGAGATTGACTCCCTACTCGAGTACATCAAGGTCACCAAGGGGTACCCCAGCTTCCGGGAAATCGACTTCAAGTGGTCTGCGGGTCACGCGCTCGATTTCCCGCGGTTGAAGGTAAAAGTACGCAACGAGGTCGTGGCATTTGGGATACCCGACGAAATAAAGGTCACCGGAGAGGGAATCGTGGGAGGTGGCCAGCACCTCACTCCCGATGAACTCCACCAACTTGTGAAGGATCGGGGCCAGGAGGTGGTTTTTTTCGATGGGAGGAATGCCTTTGAATCGAAAATCGGGCGATTCAAAAATGCAATAGT
>CAITYI010000259.1 GCA_903896585.1 uncultured bacterium | reverse complement strand
GCGACCATCAGCAATATTCCGATACTGAAAACTGCGAGGAAGAAAGACGCGGTCGCGGTGTCAAGATCTATGGGCGTGTTGAGGGCATCCATAAGAAAAGTGTCCAACACTGCATCTTGAACAGCCTCGAGCAGGAACAACACCGCGATGATGACTCCGACACCCATAATCGCGATATCGGGCCAGCGATGTCGTCGAGGTTTGGCCCGACGGGCCCCGCTGGCAGCGAGGTAGAGCACGAGAACGTCGAGGGATATCAGGAACTCGGCAACCCACGGCTCCTGCTGCTCAATTACCAGTGGAAGGATCGGGATGGTGCTAATCAGGATCGCGGCGACAGCCACAAGATAGGCACGACCCGCCCAGATATGCGGTTGGCTTCCTTTGCGCAGGAGCATGGCCGCAAGTCCGACGGCTAGTGCAACTGTTCCCGCGGTGACGTGGATTGCTACCCATGCTGCCACCGCATCTGGGTACTCCATGGTTGGTCAAGTTAGCAGATCGGCAGGCCATGCTGCCGGCTAATTGTCTTCTATGCGAATGAGTTCAACTTTGGTCAGTGAGCTCGCTAATGAGTGCTTCAACACGGGTCCTAATATCGTCACGAATTGGTCGAACTGATTCGACGCCCTTACCAGCAGGGTCATCGAGTTTCCAATCTTCGTAGCGCTTACCGGGGTAGATCGTGCACGCGTCGCCACAGCCCATGGTGATCACGACATCGGATGCGCGCACGGCATCTTCGGTCAGGATTTTGGGAGATGCTGCGGACATGTCAATTCCTACTTCGAGCATGGCTTCGACCGCCGCAGGGTTGATGTGATCAGCGGGCGCTGAACCGGCGGAGAGGACTTCAATGCGATCACCGGCAAGGTTGTGCAGGAAAGCTGCTGCCATTTGAGAACGCCCTGCATTATGGACACAGACAAAAAGGACTGAAGGCGTGCTGTTCATTAACTGCCTTTCTGATGGATGGGACCGGGAAGATCAAGGGGTTCGGGGTGTTTACGCGGATAAAATATTTCGGTTAAGACCGCGCCAATGGCAGCCCCAATAATTTGAAAGAGAATGAAAAGTGGAACCGAACCAGGGGAGATGCCGGCAAATGAATCAGACAGTGACCGACCAATGGTGACGGCGGGGTTGGCGAAGCTGGTCGAGGAAGTGAAGAAGTAGGCCGCCCCAATCCAGGCGGGTACCAAAATGGGTCCGAGGTAGCCGCGGCCGGTGCGGGTGAGTGCTCCGATCACGAATAGCAATCCGGCGGTCGCCACAATTTCGCCGAGCCAAATATTGGTGCCGGCTCGCTCACGCATTGAGGGATCAATCGCTGGCAGTTCAAACATGATGTTCGCCGCAATAGCCCCGGTGCATCCGCCAAGAATTTGCACCACGATATAAAGCAGACCTTCGGATAAATTCATTTCCTTGCGGGCCAGCGCCACACCGGTGACCACGGGGTTGAAGTGAGCGCCGGAGATCGGGCCGAATACCCAGATCAGCACCCCGAGGGCAGCCACGGTGGCCAGGGCGTTGATCAGGAGAACCAGGGCTAGGTCATCGGTCAAAAGCGTGCCCATGATCCCTGAACCAACAACGGTGGCAACGAGTGTTGCGGTGCCGAGGAATTCGGCGCCGGCTCGGCGTACCTGAAAATTCACCTTGGTCCTTTCGAAGTCACTTGACTTATTTATATAATTCAATAATCATTGAGTCAATGAATATTGAAGTACAGTCTAGTGAACAGAAGTCCAATCGAGAGCGACGGGCTCAGATTTACGCTGCGCTCGGGGACCCACTTCGGGTGGGCATTGTGGAATTACTTGAGGGGCAGGATTTATCCCCCGACGCGTTGGCCGCTCAATTGGATATTCCCGGAAATCTTTTGGCGCACCATTTAAAAGTTTTACAAGGCGCAGGGATTGTGGAGCGATCGCAATCGCGTCACGACCGACGCCGCACCTACGTTCACCTGTTGCCCAAAGTCCTCGAGGGGGTGCATTTTGGAGCGAAGGAAATTGCTGTTCCCCGAGTTGTGTTCGTGTGTACGCACAACTCCGCCCGCTCGGTCCTGGCCGATGCAATATGGAAAGGGGCGAGTGATGTTCCCAGTACATCTGCCGGAACCCATCCGGCAGATCGAATCAATCCCGGCGCCCAGGCCGCCGCAAAGCGGCATGGGTATGTGATTTCG
>CAITYI010000258.1 GCA_903896585.1 uncultured bacterium | reverse complement strand
GTTTCTTGAGGCCACCGATGGCGGTGCCCGCTCCGATATCCCAGCCTGGGTTTCCCAAACCGGCAATGAATTGGTGGAGTCATCTGAAGAAGGCGGCGTCCTGAAGTTCTACATCAGAAAGAAGTGACACCTTGCGCTACGGCTTTGCAATAGACCAACGCACGTGTATTGGCTGCCATGCATGCACGGTTGCCTGTAAAACAGAACACGATATCCCCATTGGCAAGTTTCGTACCTGGGTCAAATACGTGGATAAAGGTGAGTACCCATCAACCACCCGCGAGATGGGTGTCATGCGGTGCAATCACTGCACCAATGCTCCGTGTGTGACCGCGTGCCCCACCACAGCGCTGTTTATTCGCGACGACGGCATCGTTGACTTTGATAACGAGAATTGCATTGGCTGCAAAATGTGTATGCAGGCATGTCCCTATGACGCGATTTACATTGACGACAACACGAATACTGCAGCAAAGTGTAATTTTTGTGCGCACCGCATTGATCAAGGTCTAGAGCCGGCGTGCGTGCAGGTGTGCCCAACGGAATCTATTTGGATGGGTGACATTGATGATCCCACCAGTGGAATCAGTAAGTTTTTGAGTATTGAACCCATCAATGTTCGCACTCCCGAGCAAGGAACGCGTCCCAATGTGTACTACGTCGGTGCTGATCAAGCGGTGCTCGATCCACTCGCTGCACCGGTCGACGGAACCTATCTGTGGGCCGATGCCGACCCATTGCGGTTGGAGACAGCGGCTGAACTCCCAGGCGACCCTCTGACAAACGCTCGAACCACATACAACACCGCCCACCCCAGGCCATGGGGATGGAAAGTGTGGACCTATCTGTGGACTAAATCAATTTCAGCAGGTGCCCTGCTTGTGGGAGCGCTCATTGTTCTATTCACCACCGATCGCACTGAACTCATCACCACGGTGGCACCCTTCACCTCGGCTGCCTTCCTTGTTATCACCGCTGCACTTTTGATCTGGGATCTCAAGCGACCCGGAAGATTCCTGTTCCTCCTTGATCCACGCAAAATTAATCGCAGATCGTGGCTCGCCATTGGTGGAATCTTCCTGGGAATTGGTGCGGCAATTTCGGGTCTGTGGTTTTTGGCAGGGGCAGCCACCTGGCTTGACCTGGGGGACTTCATTGGGTTTATTAACGTTGTGGCTTGGCCGGCAGTACCGGCGGCCATCATGGTGGCGGGTTACACCGCGTTCCTATTTGGTCAGGCCGAAGGTCGCGACCTCTGGCAATCACCGGTTCTTTTCTGGCACCTGCAGGCGCAAGCCGTCATGGTGGGATCGGGTGCGCTATTGATTTTGGCCGCGGTATTTACACCAGAGCAGTCCACGGTTACTTGGCTCACGTGGGCGCTCGTGATCGGAATCGCAGCTCATTTGTTGATCACCCTCGTGGAGTTTGGCGGTAAGCACCCCACTCGCAATGCCCAAATCGCAGCACACTCGATTACCCACGGTCGCTATTCACGTGAGTTTTATGTTGGGGGAGTGCTTCTCGCGCTGATTGCCGCTGCACTTGCGCTGGTCGGACTTGCAACGGGTGCTGCCGCGTGGGCGATTATTGCCGGACTGCTGGTGCAGGTTAGCTTGGTCTATCACGAAAAGGTATTCGTCAAAGCGGCTCAAGATCCGCCGCTCTCCTAATTTCAGTACACCCCAAATTTCGTGCAACCCTAAATTTCGTGCTCAAGGCAAAGGAATGAGTAGACATGAAGCCCCATGACACCCCCGCACCACACGGACCAGCCGCCTCACCGGTTGGTCTGGATAATCCAGAACACTTCGGATTGCGAGTTCGAGAGACCGTGTCGAACTACCCGCCTGTT
>CAITYI010000257.1 GCA_903896585.1 uncultured bacterium | reverse complement strand
ATTGAACAACTGCACGTTGGTGTGAAAATACTCCTCACCTGAGTCTGGGTTTGGGGAGTCCATGTCGGTGGCAGGGTGGTACTTCACCACACCACTGCCGTCTGGCGGTTGATTCTCAGCCCAAGCAGGAACTGGATTTGAGAGATCTTTTCCGACGACGCCTTCAAATGTTTTGCCATCCGCTGGACCGTAGAGGTGGCCAAGCATGTTGTCGAGTGAACGGTTTTCAAACAGCACCAAGACAACATGGTCCATGGCGTTCGCGTTTGTGTAGTTCGTCATCTGATCCCTCTTTACAATGAAAACGACTGTGGTTGGTGAATACTCCGAAGATTACAGAGGCGAAACTCACCGCGATAAATGTGAGGGAATTCCCTCATCGCCAAGCAATTCACCCTTACATTGGAACCATAATTCGCGAAAGGTTTCTGCGGTGAACAGATACGCTGTGATGAACTTCAGAAGGAATAGAAGTGGAAAGTGAGGGTCCAAGGTCCATGATTTTCCGTCGGATCACTTTGCTTCCTGGTGCCTTGCTGTCCGCTCCAGTCTTCTTCCTATCCCTACTTTGGCCGGTTATCGTGCAATTTGGGGAATCAAGTGCTCTGGGCGGGAATTCTCGTGACTTAGCCATTCGCTTGGCACTTCTATTTCCCATTCAGGTGCTCATGTTCGCATTTCCTTTTTTGACATGGCATTGGATTTGCCCCCGGGTGCCTTCACGCAATTGGACTTGGTTGCTCCTTGTGTCCGTCATTGTCGGTGCTGCGGTTCGCGGTGTAGCACTTGGAATGTTGCTCTTCCTTTTTGGAATTTCAGAGTCTCCTGAATTTGTTTTTCGGATTGTCGCGTCTGTCGGACACATGGTTGTGGTGACAGTGGTCTTGTGGTTCCTCGTGAGTGAAGTACACGGATTAAATGCTCGGCGACGCCAGCTTTTGGCTGACCGTGACCAACTCATTGATCTCCAACTAGCCGCCCAGCGTGATTTAGAACAACTGGGTGACCGGGCCGCCGAAGAAATTCGACTATCCATCCTGCGAAGTTTGGGTGGACTCCAAATTTCGGATTCGTCGGAACTGCGGGAGCGACTGCGGCTGACAATCGACGAGGTTGTGCGGCCACTTAGTCATCATCTCGGCACGCAGCCATCGTCGTGGACTCCAACACAGCCATCGACTCAAAAAGTAAGTATTAATTGGCCGTTGGCGATTCGAGAGGGCCTGAACCCTTCCCGCATTCACCCAATTGTTTTGCCTCTCCTGCTCCTATGGCTCGGTTTACCGATCCATATCTTCCGATTCACCCCCTCAATTGTTCTGGCGTACACCGCTATAACACTGATGGCAATACCCGTATTTTGGATTGCTCGCAAGATCGCAATCCGAGTCTGCATCGGTCGGGGAACCGGTTTCACAAGCATGGCTTTCGTCGTCGCCATAGTCGTTGGCGGCCTACTCTTTGGCTTGGCAACTCTCACTTACATGTGGGATGAACCTCAGCCCTTCGCCTTCGTCATTGTTGCCCCAATTTTGGCGCTGCTAATAAGTGGCTTGCTAGCAATCGCGGAGGCAGCCAGGGACCAAAACTTGGAATTAGAAGCGGACCTCACGACCACAACGGCGGACTTGCGGTGGTCGCTTACCCGCGCTCGTGAGCAATACCGGCAACGCGAACGCGGCCTCGCCCATGCGCTACATGGTCGGGTACAAACTTCACTCGCTGCCGCATTCCTGCGACTGGAACGCGCGGTTGCAAAAGGTGCAAATGATGATGCATTGCTGGTGTCCCTACAGGCAGAAATCCTTGAGGTAATAGCTGAACTTGGCTTCCACGACTCAGCACCAGACCCGATCGACAGAGTGATTGCACTCACTCAAATAAATTGGACAGGTGCGGTGAACCTCGACTTCAGTGTTGAAGAGCTGGTGAAACAGGCGCTCTCTGTCGACTCTCTTTGTGCAAGGTCGGTGAACGACTTGATCCCGGAACTTGTTTTTAACAGCGTCCGACATGGAAATGCAACAGCTATCAAAGTCGAGCTCGAGATAGCTGATACCAGAACATTGTGTCTCACCGTGATCGACAACGGAATCAACGACATTATTGACACGCGCTACGGCTTGGGCTCAGCCCTTCTCGACGACGCGTCAATATCTTGGACCAGAACTCGTGGTGGAGAGCACACCACGACAACATGCATCCTCCCCTGTCTTTTTCGTAATTCCGCGTGATCTTATTCAGGGGAACCGGGTACTCCCACTGCAAAGAAGAAGCGACGGGCTGCAGCAACGCGGGGATTCAGTGACCCCTTGGTATCAATGCCCAAATCTCGATATACCTGCTCGATCCAACGTTCCACCGTCTTGCGGCTAACACCACAGCGACGGGCGATTTCCTCATTGTCGTATCCCTCGGCAATAAGCCTCAAGGTTCGAGATCCATTGGCTCCGAGAAATGCAAAAGCGTCTCCCGATTTTTGGTCTTCGACAACAAGGTCTTCCTGTTCCAGCAAGACTCGCTCCAT
>CAITYI010000256.1 GCA_903896585.1 uncultured bacterium | reverse complement strand
CAAATTTTGTCGGCACTGAGATTCCTGCCAGCGCTGTTGCCTTGGACTACTACAAAAGTGGAGCACCGTTTCAGTACAGTATTGTGCCAGATTGGGTCATTTCCTGGGTATGGATACCGCTTGCCCGAGTATTCGCAATCACTATAACAATTTGGTTCGCCATCGGTATTGTTGTCCCACTTATTGGAAAAATATCATCCACTTTACGATCTCTGCGCGCAGATTGAAAAAACTTGAGCGGCGGATCCAGGATGGCAATGGACTCACGGTAACAGCCGCTAAGTTGACTGAAATGGGGATACCAAGACCTGGGCTGAACACCCATGAGAAAGCATTCGAGTGTCCGAGGGGGGACTTGAACCCCCATGCCCTTTTGGGGCACTAGCACCTCAAGCTAGCGCGTCTGCCTATTCCGCCACCCGGACTGGGTAGCCGCTTGCGCGGCGAAGCGCAACTATACCGATGGTGAAGTGAGGTGGGTATGGGTAGTCCATATCAACAGCATGGACTGGCATTGTTTGGATCAGCGCTGAGCACCCTGAGAGCAGGTGGCATGATCGCCATATGGCCTCCATTATTGAATTTGATGAAGTTTCGCGTAGGGCGATTGAAGACGATGTTGTCGATTTAGCCCGCGGGCTTATTCGTATTGATTCCAGCAATTGGGGCAACTCTGCCGACACGGTAGGCGAGGCTGAGGCAGCGGACTACTGTGCGGAAAAATTGCGGGAGGTGGGATTCGACCCTGAGGTCATAGTCACAACTTCGGATTCGCGCCGGGGAGTGATACTTAGAATCCCCGGAACTGACTCCGAAGCGGGTGCAATCGTTGTTCATGGACATTTGGATGTCGTGCCAGCCATGGCTCAAGATTGGACGCATCCCCCTTTTGCTGCCGAAGTCGATGCCGGATTTATCTGGGGACGTGGCGCGGTAGATATGAAAAACATGGACGCCATGATTTTGGCAGTAGCAAGGCATTGGTCTCGGGAAGGTATCCGTCCGCGCAGGGACACGATCATTGTCTTTTTTCCAGATGAAGAAGCCGGACTGCAACATGGGTCCCAGTGGTTTGTGCGCAATAGACCAGATGTTTTTGCAGGTGCCACTGAAGCGATTGGTGAAGTGGGTGGATTTTCTTTGACGATTCGAGACAACCTGCGGTTGTACCCAATTCAAACTGCAGAGAAGGGGATCCGTTGGCTTCGATTACGGGCAGCGGGTAGGGCTGGGCACGGAAGCATGATTCACAAAGACAATGCGGTTACGGAATTGGCGCGAGCCGTGACTCGAATAGGTGAGCATAAGTGGCCGATCAGACGCACTAAGACGGTTGATCAATTCTTGGCATCGCTTTCGGATGCCTACGGTGTTGAAATTGACCCAACTGACTCAGCTGATGTGATTCAAAAACTAGGAACTCTCGGACTACTGGTCGGGGCCACCATGCAAAATACCGCCAACCCATCCATGCTCAGTGCCGGATACAAAGTGAATGTGATTCCGTCTGAGGCATTTGCACAGGTTGATGGACGGGTGCTCCCAGGTTTTGAGGATGAATTCGACGACACTATCAGGCAGTTAGTTGGCGACAAAGTGAATGTGGAAGTTATGAACAGCGACATTGCCATTGAAGCTCCATTCGACACCTTGACGGTGGATTTAATGGCGAGCGTTTTGCGACAGGAAGATCCTGATTCGTTGGCCGTTCCGTACATGATTTCGGGAGGCACGGATGCCAAGGCACTGAGTACTTTGGGTATTGACTGCTACGGATTCTCGCCACTGCAGATGCCTGCCGATTTAGATTATTGGTCTTTGTTCCACGGAGTAGACGAACGAGTTCCAATTGAAGGTCTAAAATTTGGCGTGCGGACACTGGACCGGTTTATGCAACAGGTTTGAGCAACAGGTTTGAGCAACAGGTTTGAGCAACAGGTTTAAGAAATGTAACCGGGAGATACAGCTTTGCCAACTCGAATAATTTTGCGCCGAAGTCGCACCTTTTTTCGCCCATCGCGGTAAATTCTTGTGCGGTCCAACTCCCAGCGGCCTCTTTCAGCTTTGAAGGTAAGCAGTTCACGCGTTTCCTCAAGCCCGGATTCCCTTGAAAAGGACAATTCACGAAATTCCCACACCGAATCGGTCAGGTTGTGTGTCACATTACCTCCCCAGAATCGGTCTGCAATTTCACGGAAATTCTCAAGACTTCATTCATTAGCGGCGTTGAGCCCAGCCAGCCTCAGGGTAACCCAAAGCTGGCTCTGAGACATCGTCAAGCGCTGTTTGTATTTCATCGGGCAAACTCAATTCATTGCTGCCGAGGGCCAGAACAAGTTGCTGTGCGGTTCGAGCCCCCAGAATTGGGGCAACAACCCCCGGGCGATCGCGAAGCCATGCCAATGCGACTTCGGCGGGACTGGCTCCAAGGCCTTCTGCGGCAGTTGACAGAGCATCGACAATTCGCTTCGCCCTCTCATCGCGATACGTATTGACGAATGCACTCGTCTCAGGGTGGGCTCCACGCGAGTCAATGGGAATGGAGTGTCGATACTTGCCGGTAAGAACGCCGCGACCAAGTGGGGACCATGGCAGTAACCCGATGCCGAGGGCCTTAGCAGAAGGAACAATTTCCCGTTCCACTCCGCGCTCAAGGAGGGAGTACTCCATTTGCGTGGTCACAATTGGGTTGATTCCTTTACCCAGTTGAATTGTGCATGCTTGAGCAGTTTGCCAGCCTGAGTAGTTCGAAATTCCCGCATATCGAACTTTGCCCGAAGATACGGCAGTATCGACTGCATGAAGTGTTTCCTCGATTGGAGTCAAGGGATCCCACGCGTGCAATTGCCAAAGGTCAATTGTGTCAACATCGAGCCTTTTTAAACTGCGGTCTAGGGCATCGAGTAAGTGGCGACGGCTGGCGTTAAATCGCCTCTCAGTATTGGGAACCGAAACTGCTTTAGACGCCAGCACAATGTTGTCCCTGCATTCAAATTCTTGAATTAACGTGCCCAGCATTTCTTCGCTCATACCATCGGCGTAGACATCAGCGGTATCGATGAGGTTGCCACCCGCATCAAGGAATGCGGCTAGTTGGTCTCGGGCGTCGTATTCATCGGTTGATCGACCCCAGGTCATGGTGCCTAGACCTAGGTTCCCGACTCGAATACCTGAATTGCCCAAGGGCCGCATGTGCATGGCAATACCGTAGCGTTCGGTTAACGGGATTTCCCTCCTTCGACACAGTAGGCTGCGCCCATGAAACTTGCGGTGAATCTAGGCTATTGGGGCGCCGGCAATGATGCCGATAATCTGGAAGTGGCACGTGAAGCCGATCGAATCGGATATTCATGCGTGTGGGCGGCCGAGGCCTATGGTTCTGACGCCGCGACCGTCTTGGCCTGGATTGCGGCTCAAACAACGCAAATTGATGTTGGTAGTGCGATCTTCCAAATTCCAGGGCGCACGCCGGCCAATACGGCTATGACGGCGGCGACTCTTGACACGCTTTCCGGGGGGCGTTTCCGCTTAGGACTGGGTGTCTCTGGTCCCCAGGTCTCCGAAGGGTGGCACGGAGTTCGATTTTCCAAGCCGCTCACCCGCACTCGGGAATATGTGGACATT
>CAITYI010000255.1 GCA_903896585.1 uncultured bacterium | reverse complement strand
GTCCAGGGGGGCCTGTCCTGTGAGGCCAGGTTCCACATTCCCCTTCTCTATCTGGGGGTAACAACACCTGAACTGAGCAGATATAAACACCCCGAAACGGGGTGAAAGACGCTCAAGAGCGGGCATGAGGAGTTAGCCCAAGACAACGTCGAGAGTGACGCACCGATCACGCCCACGCCGACACGTCCCCGACCATCCCAAGGCCCCGGCGTTGACGGCTAGTCACCGCCGACTGCAATCGCTATAGCTGCTCTATAGGATCAAAAGCTCTGTTCCACAACATGTTTCAGGGATTCTTTACCGTTCTCCGGTGTATCGCCACTCCGCCGCCGAGAAAATCGCTCTGCGGGGCAATCAGGGGCTATTGCGGGCCTTCTCAACGTCAATGGTCCACGCCAGACGATTCGGGAGGGAGCATCCACTCAGCAACATCGACATCCACATCGACATCGACATCGACATCGACATCGACATCGACTCAGCGCACGAGTACCGCCCAGGCGCACAGTCGCGCGACATTTTGGGGAAACGTGAGCATGACCGGTTCGGGTAAGATGGGCATTACGGAGCCGGGTGGTTTTCCACCCGTTCATGGCATGGCGTGGTAGCCACCTCACGTTCCACTGACGGAACAAAGTCGCTCCTGTGAGGTGGCGGAACAATCCTGTCCACACTCTTTAGGAGAAACCATGTCTGTGAAGTCTGTCGAGAACCGTTTGCGCCGCGAAGCCCGGAGGAAGGGCTTGTTGTTGCGTAAGTCTCGGAGCCGCACGCGGTCTACCGAGGTTTACGGCCTCTACGTCCTGGTCGACGATTGCGCTGGGAACCGCCGACCCGGTGCGCAAGCCCCGTATTCGGCGTTCTTGCGAGGCGACGGCGCGACGTTGGAGCAGATCAAAGTGGAGCTTGATTTGCTGCCTGACTGGACGTAAGAGGCCAGTCCAACCGCTGCGACCGCGACAAGCCCCTGCACCGCCTGGAGATTCAGGCGTGCAGGTGCTTGGCGTGCATCCACAACGCCACGTCGATCCGGCGCAGGAATGTCACATCGCCCAGAGGGAACGACACCACCCGGTTGATCCGCTCTCGGCGGTGTTCATCGGATAGCTGCTCGCGCATCGTTGACCAGAACCGATTGCGCGGCGGCTTCAACACCTTCTTCACGAGGTCATCGAGGATGGGAATCAGCCGGGGCCGCTTCGCCGCAAGGAGCTTTCCAGCCGTCACCCAACCAACACCGTCCAGATCATCTTGCAGCCGTGCGTGGAGTTTCGCCGCCGGGCCGTTGTTGTCCAAGACGTACCTGGGCACCTCCCACATTTCCTTGTCGGTGGGTATGTGGCGCAGCAGCACGATGAAATCCTCGGCCTCGGTATCGAGGAGCCTGGCCGCCGAGTCGGGTGGCACCCCGACCGAGAGGGCCTCCACCGCCAGCACGTCAGTGGCGACAAACCGGTTCGGGTCGCCCATCGCCGAGAACCGCTCAAAGTGGCGACCATCGAACGGCAATCCGCCCACCCCCAGGAAGTACCGCTCTAGGTTCGCCTTGACCTCCGCCGCGTGCGCCTGGAACCAGTCACCGAGGTCGACTGAGAAGTCGCTCATACTGTTGTCTACGGTCATCACGCGCCTACAAGTACTGAGGGAAGACGTGGGCGAAGTGGTCAGCGGTCGTGACCATCCAGGCGACCAACTCCTGGCTCTGTTCGGCCACCATGATGTCGCCTGGGCGGCTGGCAATGATGCGGCATGCCTTCTTGTCGGGCAGGTCTCGCCAATCCAATTTCCGCCCCAGCTTGGTCTCAATTTCTTCACGCTGTGCATACAGCCTCGCGAAAAGGTTCTTATCGTCAAGGATGTAGAGCTGCACCGTGACCTCTTTTTTGCCGGTGGATCGAACCGTTAAGGAGATGGCTGCGAGTGAGGAGCCGATGGTCACCGTGTACCAATGCTGGGGCCGTGGTGTCTGCCAGCTCTTGATGTGGTGAGCGTGGGCCTCACCGTATTCCCTCACCTGGTCGAAGAACGCTTGCTGCTGAAGCTTGAGGTCGCTC
>CAITYI010000254.1 GCA_903896585.1 uncultured bacterium | reverse complement strand
GGTCACAACAATGCGCTGCAGGCCTGCTGCGGAATCCAATGCCTTCAGAACAGGCATGGCCGCCATGGTCGTGCAATTCGGATTAGCGATGATCCCTTTTTTAGCCAATGCAATTGCTTCCGGGTTCACTTCACTGACAACCAGCGGGACATCGGGATCCATCCGCCAGGCGGACGAGTTATCAATCACCATGGCGCCGGCAGCTGCAAATCTCGGGGCGAGTTCTTTTGACGTGGCTCCGCCGGCCGAGAAGAGCGCAATGTCAATATCGCTGACATCTGCTGTTGCTGCATCTTCAACGGTTATGTCTTGTCCCTGCCAGGAAATGACGGTTCCCGCAGACCGGGCCGAAGCAAATAACCGAAGCGTTTTGATCGGGAAGTTGCGCTCCGCCAATAGCCGCAGCATGACTGAACCAACTTGGCCGGTCGCCCCTACAACAGCAACGTTTTTATTCTCGCCCATGGATTTAGCGTCCCGTTCCAGCGTAGATAACCGCTTCACCGTCGGCATCGAGCCCGAAAGCCGTGTGAATCGCTTGCACCGCCTTCGTTGCCAGATCCGCCCGAGTGACAATCGAAATTCGAATCTCACTGGTTGCAATCATTTCGACGTTGATACCGGCGTCTGCGAGAGCGGTGAAAAAGTCTGCCGAGACACCGGGGTGCGAACGCATGCCGGCACCCACGAGGGAAATTTTGGCGACTTGATCATCTACGCTCAGTGATTCAAAGTCGATTTTGTCGCGGGCGCCATTGAGTGCCGTCATTGCCGTTTGCACCGAGTCCTGCGGGCAGGTGAAGGTGACATCGGTGCGGCCGGTCGCGGTCGAAGACACGTTTTGCACGATCATGTCCACATTAATCTGGGCATCGGCGAGTGCGCGGAAAATGCCCGCTGCCTCACCCGGTTTGTCGGGGACACCCACAACCGTCACCTTGGCATCTTTGAGGTCTGCTGCAACTCCCGAAATAATTGGCTGTTCCACGATTTTTCCTTCCGTAACGGCGGCTTGCACACCTTCGGGTGAGAGAACCCAGGTGCCCTCTGCTTGTGAAAATGATGACCGCACATGGATCGGTACATTAAAGCGACGGGCGTATTCCACACAGCGCAAGTGCAAGACTTTGGCACCGACCGCAGCGAGTTCCAGCATTTCTTCGTAGGTGATGTAATCAACTTTGGAAGCCTTGCTCACCACCCGCGGATCTGTGGTGAACACACCATCTACGTCGGTGTAAATCTCACACGAGTCCGCACCCAGGGCTGCGGCGAGTGCCACAGCGGTGGTATCTGATCCGCCCCGACCCAATGTGGTGATGTCCTTGGTGTCTTGGGCCACCCCTTGGAAGCCGGCAACAATCGGGATCGCCCCCTTTTCTAGGGCATCGGTAATTCGACCCGGGGTGACATCGATTATTCGAGCAGCCCCGTGGGCAGAGTCGGTGATTAACCCAGCTTGGGAACCGGTGTAGGAGCGAGATACCGCACCCAGATCCGAGATAGCCATGGCAAGGAGTGCCATGGAGATGCGCTCACCCGCGGTGAGCAACATGTCGAGTTCCCGTGCCGGTGGAAGGGGTGAGACTTGCTGG
>CAITYI010000253.1 GCA_903896585.1 uncultured bacterium | reverse complement strand
TCAGGTGCGCAACGACTTATTCACTCACTTGAACAGAGTGGCTGGACTCAGGAAAAAGCCGATGGTGCCGGTTTCGGCGATGTTCAACCCCGATTTGTTTTTCAGGTGTCATTAGCTGACCGAAGTGCAGACGAAATCTTCGCTAGCTTTAATCAATTGTGGCGGCGCAATATTCGAAAGGCAGATAAAGCGGGTGTGAGTGTTCGCTTTGGTGATCAATCTGATCTTTCGGCTTTCCACGAGATCTATGTGGAAACCGCGAAACGTGACGGCTTCACTCCGCGCGGACCGGTGTACTTCGAGCGCATGTGGGATGCACTCGGTGACCACTTCACGTTGCACATTGCCAAGTATCAGGGACATGTTGCTGCAGCCACAATCATGATCACGGTGGGCCCACATGCGTGGTACTCCTACGGTGCGAGCACCACGGCGGATCGTGATGTTCGTCCATCGAATGCATTGCAGTGGCACATGATCACAACTGCCAAAAGCAAGGGTTGTAGAACCTATGATCTGCGCGGGATCTCCAACACTCTTGACCCTGAGAACCACCTTTTCGGGTTGGTGACATTCAAGCTGGGGTCCGGTGGTTTCGCCCAAGAATACGTGGGCGAGTGGGATTTTGATATTCGTAAAGTATGGGCGCGCGCATTTAGGTTCTATCAGTCACGCGCATAACTCAGTACAGTTAAGAATCAGAACAGCAGATCGCGAGTGAAGACGACAAGGAGTACCGAGTGGCTTTTACTCTTCGGATTGACTCCGAAAAGTGGCATAACCATCTGACTGCTGTGTATAAGTCGATCACGGTAGCAAGTGGTATGTCGCCGGTCCCGGTCATCAAAGGAAATGGCTATGGCCTCGGTCAGGAACTTTTAGCCACAGAAGCCATGAATCTGGGCGCGGACACAATCGCTGTTGGTACCGTGTTTGAAATTGAGTCAATAGCCTCGGTCACCGAAGGGGACATTATTGTCCTGGAGCCATTTGATCAACGCGATGCGGTTGCATCAGCACGTTGGTGGGAGATTGGTCAAAAGTTTTACTCGGGTCGAATCATTCGAACAGTTGCCACCCCCGAAGCTTTGCACCAATTACTTGATGGTCCAGGTGCCGTCCGCATTATCCTTGAAGCCCATTCGAGCATGTCGAGGTTCGGATTCAGTGAAGGTGAACTGTTGGGTGCGCTGAAACATGACAAAGTTCGCCACGCAATGGCAACCGGGCGAATCTTTGTTGAAGGTCTTTCAATTCACCTCCCGCTTGAGCGAAGTGCGCCGGATGCACACGCCCATGAAGTCATGCGCTGGGCCGGATTGTGGCAAACAGAAACCGCGGTGTGGGAGGGACACTCCCCACCTGCACCCATCGTGTGGGTTTCGCATTGCACCGACACCGAACTTGCTTTGGTGCGCACGAGTCTGCGCGAAGTCTCGGTGCGCATGCGCACGGGTACTCGACTCTGGTTGGGAGACCGAAGGGTGTTCAACGCCACCGCAACAGTTTTGGCTGTTCATCCGCTCTCCGAGGGAATGAAAGTGGGTTACCGACAACGCTCCGGTCCCAAGGAATCCAGTGTGGTTGTTCTTTCCGGTGGTACCGCCCACGGGATCGGCTTGATGGCGCCATCACCATCCACATCAATTCGACAAAAAGTGATTTCACTCGGGACGGGTGTACTCGATGCCACCGGCCGGGCGCTGTCCCCATTTACCATTGGCGGAAAGCAGCGGTGGTTTGTGGAGCCACCCCACCAGCATGTTTCCATGGTGTGGCTGCCCAATTCCAGCCCTTTGCCACGAATCGGTGATCAAGTGCGCACCGAGGTGCGATTCACCACCTCGCGTTTTGACTCCGTTGAATTGATCTGAATATCCCGGATTACCATCACCGCGAAATACCCCGTTGCAGCCACATGCACAAAAACTGCGGTTGCATACCACTGTGGGGTCAGAGTCTTGACATCTTCAATTCCATACCCAGCGAGGAACCACCAAATACCGGCGAAGTACACCAACTCACCAACTTGCCAGATTAGAAAATCTCGCCAATTTGGTCTCGCCAAAATAGCAAGAGGGATGAGCCACAAAACGTACTGTGGTGAATACACCTTGTTGGTCACCGTGAATGCGGCGAGCACTAGAAACAACACTTGATAGATGGTGGGCGAGTGCGGTGTTTTGTACACAAATATCGCAATGGCAATCAGAAGAACCACAAATAATCCAGTGGCACCAAAATTAAGAATCGATTCAGGAATTGTGGGCAGTCCATATTGGTTGATCGCATACCAAATCGATCCGAAGTCAATTGAGCGGGCGGCGTTGAATTGATAGAAGTGGAACCAACCTTCGAAATTAGAAACAGCAAATGGAATGTTGATTGCTAGGAAGGTTACAACTGCCACACCCAACATGGATATTGTGGAGCGCCATGCTTTTGTTCGCACCGCTAAAATCACAAAACCAATGAGTAAAACAATCGGATAAAACTTCGCGGCGACCGCAAGGCCAAAGAAGAACCCAGTGAGATAAATTCGATCGCGCGACCACGCTAAGAG
>CAITYI010000252.1 GCA_903896585.1 uncultured bacterium | reverse complement strand
GCTGTTACTCGGCTTAAAGTTTCCGCCACCTGAGCGAGTGAGTCGGTGCAATGAGTGACCTGGGTGACAGCGGCGCCCATGCGGTTGAGCCACCCCGGTAATTGTGGACCGAGTGAATCGCGGATCTTTCCTGGTTGGGGGACACCCGTAAAAGTGAGTTCATCGCCGAACACCAATATATGTACGGTTGGTTGAATCTGAACGGTGACAGAATCGTGACCGGTTGCCGCCAGGACACCGATGGAACTTGGTGAAAGCCGGCTACCCGCGGAAAGCATGAGATCTCCGACTCGACATTCTTCACCTGCTTTGCGAATATCGAGTGCAGGTTTGTTGGTGCTTACCAAAAGATTGTCAGCGACCGTTCCATTTTCACTTCTAATGATTGCGGTGGTTCCACGCGGAATTGGCGCCCCGGTGGCAATTGAGCTAGCCTCGCCGGCCATCAATTCCCAGGTGGGGAATTCGCCAGCCACCACCTCACGGGTTATTTTCCAGGGGCCTTGTCCGGAAACCGCCCAGCCATCCATGGCTGAGTTGTCAAATGAAGGAAGGTCAACGAGGGCACAGTGGTCCACTGCCAGAACCCGGTTATCCGCATCAGCCAGTGGGACCTGCTCGGTTGGACCCACACCAACTATTCCCTTGGCAATCTCACGCGCCTGTTCCCAAGGGACTTCCCCCGCCGTTCCCGTCTTAATCAGCCTGCTCCGTATTCCAGGTGACGGCAAGTTCCCCGACCCGCCGGGCAACATCTGCGGGATCTGCACCCTGAGCAACAGCAATTCCCATGAGATAGGTGCTGACTGGGGCGGCGGGACGCTCCACATTGTGGGCGGCATCGCGGGCCACCTCGAGTATTTCTTTCATGAGGGTATTAGAAACGGTGACCCCTGATAAGGACAATTCGGAGATAACTGCTTCAATCCATTTATCCATGTTCCAACTCTATTCTCCCCACTCGCGAGCTCGAATCGTGTGAGCGCGAACTAGATCCGCAGGGGTATTTATGTCCAGCAATACTTCGGTGCTCGTGAGTGTTTCCGTGTGTGGGTTGTCAAGATATTCCACCTCGGTAAACATTGATACGAGATTTTTCATGCTCGCATTTTGTGGGCCACCCAACCTATTAATCGCGTGGGCAAAACTGACCGAGTTATATTCGGCACATAAATAATGAGGCCTGCCTTGGGCATTCAAGGGGATCAGGGCTTCCTGTCCCAAGGTGAGCTGCTGTTGGAGCAGCCACGGCAAGCCAAATGGTGTGTCCACGGCTATCACGCGAAAACTCAAGGAGGTTATGTGTGGCAGGGCGGCGTGCAGGGCGGCAACCGGACCGCCACCTATTGGTTCCTCGCGAACATGGATAACGGGGATTTTGCCGGGTTTCCCCACCATCACGACATTCATACCGGCGGGAATCAGTCCCACCACGAACTCAACAAGTGAAGTACCACCAAAGTTCAATGTGGCCTTGTCCTGACCCATGCGCCGACTGGTGCCGCCAGTCAGGATTACCACCGAACCGGAATTATCCATGTCCGAACAATATTGGATGCGAGGTTATTCACATATTCAAAAAAATTAGGCAAACACCGAGACAAATAGTGCAGACTATGTATGTCGCTTACCAACCCAAGCGACGAGAAAGCCCGCGTGACAACCCCCCAGTTGCGCGGGCTTTCGCCTACCTACATCTACCCATACCTACCTACACCTACGCGCGCGACTCGTGCTTATTCTCTTGTCGCACCTACGCGCGCGACTCGTTCTAATTCTCTCGTCGCACCTACGCGCGCGACTCGAACATCCCCAGCACGGCGGCAATGCCCAGTACGGATCGGGGGGCGTAGGCCGAGCGCCACAAGCCGCCGTGATTTGCGCCCACGACAAAGAGATCCATGGGATTGGCTAAGGGGGTGGACGGATTCGCCGTCGAGAGTGGGTTTCGCAAATCGTGCACCAGCATGGCCGCCTTGAGTGCGGTGGATGTTGCCGGTTCAAAAACCTCGACGCCAAAGCGGCCAGCCCCGGCGTAGGCCGCAGCAAGTGCCCGGTTCTTCACCACCGATTGAGTCCTGGTAGCTGGTGCAAGATTG
>CAITYI010000251.1 GCA_903896585.1 uncultured bacterium | reverse complement strand
CGCACCAATATTGTGGCGCGTGGTGGCATATGCAGGACCAGGATTACCCAGCCCCGCAACCAGCCAAGTCAACTACTCTGCGGCAGGTTCTGCTGCGGCCGGCTCCGCACTTGTTGCTGCCTCGGTTGCTGCGTCTTCTGCTGCTCCTGACGCGGCACCTGAAGCAGCCATCTCGAGTGCCTTCGCCCTAGCGCCCTCTACTGCATGTCCGACTGCATCGAGTGGCAATTCGCCGTTAGCGACGGACTCCTCAAATGCCTGCATCACCATGGCCACATCAAGGCCTGCTTCCTCGGCTGCGGTGTGTACCTGGGCAACAGCATCTGCATAGTCGCTGCGCAGAGCAGCCTCTTTCTTTGTAATCACAATCAGGTCAACATGCTCTAGATCCAAGCGGACTGGGTCACGCTGAATATCGCGAGGCTTGGTGAGAAATGTCTGACCATCGAAGTCAATGTTGAGCACAACTCGCGGCTTGCGCAGTGCCAGATTCAATTCGTGGGTTGGCAGGGTGAGGTGCAGCAATTTGGTGTCCGTGCCGTACAACACGGCGGGAATTTGACCTGCACGGCGAACCCGGCGGGCAGCGCCCTTGCCAAACTCGGTGCGAGGGGAAGCGGTGATGTTGACGTTGGTCACGGTATATCTCCTTGTGTGCTGCGCCAACTTAGAAAAGTCGGCGTAGAAAAGTCGGCCTAGAAAAAACGCGAGATGGCACCAAGGAAAGGGGACTGCAACCCTGTCGATAACGGTGTTTCAAGACACCCTCGCCGAGGAACGACCTGAGTGTAGCCGATTGGGAATTGGCTAATGCGAGGAGGTCGATTGACCGATGTCGTCGTCTTCAAACATTTTGGTGACGGATCCATCGGTAAAGACTTCATTGATGGCGGTGGCTAGGAGTGGCGCAATGGAAAGGACTGTGAGTTTCTCGAATCGATGATCCTCAGAAATGGGCAGCGTGTCAGTGACTATTACCTCACTGATACCTGATTCTTGGAGCTTTTCACGGGCGGGGTCACTCAAAATTCCATGTGTGGCCGCGACAATCACTTCAGATGCACCATTTTCAAACAGAGTTTCAGCTGCTTTGACAATGGTGCCACCAGTGTCAATCATGTCGTCCACAACCACACAGATTCGATCTTGGACATCGCCAACTACTTCGAGCACCCGAACCTGATTGGGGATATCCGGATCGCGCCGTTTGTGAATAATGGCAAGTGGGGCGCCCAATACATCGGTCCACCGCTCAGCGACTCGCACGCGACCGGCGTCCGGTGAGACCACGGTGATCTTCGACCGATCTACCCGGCTGGCCACATGGCCCGCAAGAAGGGGCAAAGCAAAAAGATGATCGACCGGACCGTCGAAGAATCCTTGAATTTGCGAGGTGTGCAAGTCAACCGTCATGAGGCGATCGGCGCCAGCAGCCTTGAATAGATCAGCCATCAAGCGGGCTGAAATTGGTTCGCGGCCCCGATGTTTTTTGTCCTGACGGGCGTAGCCGTAGAAGGGAACAATGACGGTGATCCGCTTAGCCGATGCTCGCTTCAGTGCATCGACCATTATTAATTGCTCCATGATCCACTTATTAATGGGGGTCGTATGGCTTTGAAGTACAAATGCATCGCCACCGCGGACAGACTCAAGGAAGCGGACGAAAATCTCACCGTTTGCAAAGTCATGTGCTGTCACGGGCGTGAGACCAATTCCCAGATTCTCCGCAACCGCGTTGGCCAGCTCGGGGTGTGATCTCCCGGCTAGCAATAAGAGATGCTTCTGAGTTGGAACTGACTTCTCGGCCACTTACTCCACCTTCACTAGTGATTCTCTCGCGTGCGCATTTGCTAGTTCTGATCGCTATCGAGTGGGGAAGGCTCAGGGGAAACTGTGTCAGATGCCGCACTTGTGCTGGCGCCCGCCCTCTCCGCGGCTTCCGCCGAGACGGTGCCGGGTCGCTTGCGCGGAACCCAGCCTTCGATATTACGTTGATTTGCTCGCCCAACAGCCATTGCTCCCGGCGGGACGTTGTCGGTGATAACCGAACCCGCCGCTGTGTAAGCGCCATCGCCGATTGTGACCGGCGCTACCAGCATGTTGTCTGACCCAATCCGAACACCTGATCCCACTTCGGTTGTGTGCTTGTTCACGCCGTCATAGTTCACAAAAACTGTTCCAGCGCCAATATTGGTGTGATCGCCAATATGGGCATCGCCGACATAGGACAGGTGAGGCACCTTAGATCCGACACCCATTTGGGAGTTCTTTATCTCGACAAATGCACCTGCTTTGCCTTCAGCACCAATCTCGGTACCCGCCCGTAAATAAGTAAATGGTCCAACCGAAGCTCCAGATCCAATGACCGCCAACTCACCCCACGTATGCCTGACCACCGCATGGGCTCCCACCTCACAGGAAATAAGGGTTGTGCCTGGACCCACCTCAGCACCAGTCTCAATGGAAGTTGGGCCGCGGAGCACCGTTTGCGGCAACAGGGTGACATCTGAGGCTATGTCGACATCGACATCGATCCAGGTAGATGCTGGATCTGCGATCGTGACACCCGCTCGCATGTGGTTTTCATTGATCCGATCCCGCATGATCGCACCGGCTTGAGCAAGTTGCACTCGATCATTTATTCCTAAAATATCGTTGGAGTCAGGTGTAATCACACCGGTAACCGTTCCGCCCGCAGAGTGAATGAACCCAATGACATCGGTCAAATACTCTTCACCTTGAGCATTGCGTGAATCAATTTGGTCAATCGATTCAATGATCGAAGCCGCCGAAAACGCATACATACCTGAATTAATTTCACAAATGAGTTTTTGTTCAGGGGTTGCATCTTTTTCTTCAATGATTCCCACAACTTCTGAACCTCGGCGAATAATTCGGCCGTAACCGAATGGATCAGAGAGTTCGGTGGTCAGAATCGTTGCTTGCGCGGAATAACTCTCGTGCGAGTCCAACATGAGTTGCAAGGTTTCACCCGTGAGCAGTGGAGTATCCCCCGTCAACACAACAACGGGTCCTTGGGACAGCGAGACACCGGCATTACTCAGTGCACTTAAGGCAATGCGAACTGCATGCCCGGTGCCATTTCGTTCGGTTTGTTCCACAGTGGTTACCCACGGTGCAACTTCCTCGAGGTGCGCTGTGACTGCTGAGGCGCCGTGTCCTACGACAACTACTAAATGGTCGGGCTCCGTTGTCGCCGCAGCTTCGACAACATGATTGATCAAACTGCGCCCAGCAATGCTATGGAGAACCTTGGGTGTGCCCGATTTCATTCGGGTGCCCTCGCCTGCCGCCAGGATGATTACTACCGAGGGTCGCACAGCGTCAGCCTAGTTTGCTAATGGTGCGCACCGGGGTCGGACTAGAAAAATGCTCCCGGGGGAGGGATCGAACCTCCGTTGACGGATTCAAAGTCCGCTGTCCTGCCGCTAGACGACCCGGGAATGCTGGGAGTAATTACGAGGTGTAATCACGTGCTGTAATGCGCCCCACAGCCTAGGCGCTGTCCGCTATCGGAGAGCACTCGACTCCGGCAGCGGCGTAAGTCGGCCGAGTTCGCCGAAAAACTTGCAAGTTACGGTAGCGTAGGTTACGGTAGCGTAAGTTACCTGCCATTCGAAAGGAATCCCATGACCACGCTCATGCCCGAAGACATCATCTTTGATGAAACCCAAGTCGATGCCCAATACTTGGGCAAGTCCATGCGGATCACGATCGGTGCGTTTGTCGTGATTCCACTGATCGCCGTGGCGGGTGCTATCCCAGCCGCATGGGGTGGTTGGTTGTCTTGGCTTGATCTCACCCTCGCTGTTGGCCTCTGGGCCCTAACCGCTGGCGGGATCACAATCGGATACCACCGATATTTCACCCATGGATCTTTCAAAACAAATCGCGCAATCAAAATTACCTTGGCTTTTTTCGGATCACTTGCAATTCAAGGCTCACTTGATCAGTGGGTCGCGGATCACCGCAAGCACCACAAATTCTCTGACGAAGTAGGGGATCCGCACTCACCTTGGCGCTTTGGAACCACTCGCAAAGCAATTGCGAAAGGCCTGCTCTACTCACATGTGGGCTGGCTTTTCGAGAGTGACAACACCGGTATTGAAAAATACGCACCGGATATTGCCCGCGACAAAGACCTCGCCTGGATGTCCAAGCACTTTTATCTTTTCGTTGTTACCAGTTTATTTCTGCCAGCCATCCTCGGCGGGCTCATCACCTGGTCATGGATGGGTGCACTGACCGCATTTTTCTGGGCTGGCTTGATACGCATTGCATTTGTTCATCATGTGACCTGGTCCATTAACAGTATCTGCCATG
>CAITYI010000250.1 GCA_903896585.1 uncultured bacterium | reverse complement strand
TCGGAGAAAACCCTCCTTACTGAGGCATATGTCGCAGTAAAGGCCAAACAAGCCGATGTACAAACCCTTTAACCCTCTACCCAACTAACCCTCGCACTTTTTGTCACTGCTATTACAGGAGTAGCCCTTCATGTCGAATAAAATAAAGGTTGTTAACCCGGTCGTTGAGCTTGATGGCGATGAAATGACTCGGATCATTTGGGATTTTATTAAGAAGGAATTGATCCTTAAGTATCTCGACATTGACCTGAAGTATTACGACCTTGGCATTGAGCACCGCGATGCCACCGATGACCAAGTAACCATTGATTCGGCTCATGCAATTCAAAAATATGGTGTGGGGGTTAAGTGCGCCACGATTACCCCTGATGAAGCACGTGTCGAAGAATTTGGGCTCAAGAAAATGTGGAAGTCACCGAATGGCACCATCCGCAATATTCTTGGTGGGGTCATTTTCCGTGAGCCCATTATCATCTCGAACATTCCTCGGCTGGTTCCCGGCTGGACCAAGCCGGTGATTATTGGTCGCCACGCATTCGGTGACCAGTACAAGGCGACTGACTTTAAAGTTCCCTCTGCGGGCACTTTGACCATGACATTCACGCCATCCGACGGCTCCGAGCCCATGGAGTTCAATGTTTTCGATTTCCCCGCAGGCGGCGTGGCCATGGGCATGTACAACCTCGATGAATCAATCCGCGATTTCGCTCGGGCGTCACTGCGCTACGGCCTGAATCGAAACTATCCGGTCTACCTGTCGACCAAGAACACCATTCTGAAGGCGTATGACGGTCAATTCAAGGATATTTTCGCCGATGTTTATGAAAATGAGTTCAAGGCCGAATTTGAAAAAGCTGGAATCATTTATGAACACCGATTGATTGACGACATGGTTGCTGCAGCCCTGAAGTGGGAGGGTGGCTATGTCTGGGCCTGTAAAAACTATGACGGAGACGTTCAGTCCGACACAATTGCTCAAGGATTTGGTTCACTCGGTCTCATGACCAGTGTGCTGATGACCCCCGATGGCCGAACAGTGGAAGCGGAGGCCGCCCACGGGACCGTGACCCGGCATTATCGCCAGCATCAACAGGGCAAGCCCACCTCTACCAATCCAATTGCCTCTATTTTTGCCTGGACCCGGGGACTTGAGCACCGAGGGGTCTTGGACTCCACACCTGAGGTAACTGCCTTCGCTCAGACCCTTGAACGAGTGTGTATTGAAACCGTTGAAGAAGGAAAGATGACGAAGGACTTGGCTTTGTTGATCGGTCCTGATCAGCCTTACCAAACAACCGAGGATTTCTTAGCGTCCATTGACGAGAACTTGCAAAAGGCGCTCCGTTAGTCAGTGTGCACCCATCTCCGGCTGATTCACCCTAGTGTTTTGCCATGAGTGATATTTGGGTGGACCTGCTCATCGTTTTGATCTTTATCCTCGTAGGTGGGTTCTTTGCCGCGGCTGAAATCGCTCTAGTTTCGCTGCGGGAAAGTCAAATTCAGCGGCTTTCCGAGCAAGGGCGTCGAGGTCGAGTATTACAAAAACTCGTTCGCGATCCCAATCGATTTTTGGCAGCGGTCCAAGTGGGTGTCACTTTGGCAGGATTTATCTCGGCAGGTTTTGGTGCCGCTCAAATCGCACCTTCTCTGGCCGCACCGTTAATGGACTGGGGTTTGAATGAAAATGCTGCCAATATCGTGGCATTTGTATCGGTCACGGTGGCGATTGTTTATGTCTCGCTGGTGATTGGTGAGCTGGTTCCCAAACGAATTGCCCTGCAGCGCGCAGAAAAGGTAGCGCTGTTTGTGGCCGCTCCCATTAATTTCACAGCGCGAGTAACCCGCCCATTCATTGCGGCGCTGGGGTTCTCCACCAATGCCATTGTTCGTTTGTTCGGAATCGATCCCACCCAGGCCCGCGATCAAATGTCAGGTGAAGAGTTACGCGATCTGGTGGCAGCCCATGAAGATTTGTCGCCACAGGGCCGGGAAATGATCGACGATATTTTTTCGGCGGGTAGCCGCGAATTACGCGAGGTCATGATGCCGAGAACCGAGGTTTCATTCCTTGATGCACAAACATCTATCCAGGATGCAATCCTGATTGTTATCGATCAGCCGCACTCCCGCTACCCGGTGATTCGAGGTTCGGCAGACGATGTCACCGGATTCGTCCACATTCGTGACATCCTTGATCCGGCAAATCAGGATTCGGCCATGCGGGTTGGGCAAATTGCTCGTCATGTTCAGGTATTTCCAGGTAGCAAGGATGTTCTGAGCACGCTCAATGAAATGCGCCGCCTTCGAGCCCACCTTGCCATTGTGCAAGATGAATATGGTGGTACGGCCGGACTTGTCACCATGGAGGATCTCGTGGAGGAACTCATTGGGGATATTAAAGACGAATACGATGCAGAGACCCCAATTCCAGAAAATCTCGCTCCCGGTGAGACCACGGTGGATGGGCTTCTCAATCGCGATGATTTTGCCGATGAAACCGGAATAGCGCTTCCTGAAGGCCCATTTGAGACAGTTGCTGGCTTTATTGTTTCCGAACTTGGCAGGCTTCCTGAGTTGGGTGACATCGTGATACTGGATAATCATGAACTGCAGGTGCAGGAAATGGATGGTCGCCGGGTATCTCGGGTGTGGGTATTCACGCGCGAGGTGCCCCAAGAGGAAGAAGCTGATGTTGACTAGTTCGCAGCCTGGTAACCGACCGCGAATATTCTCCGGAATTCAACCGACCGCGGATTCATTCCATATTGGGAATTTACTTGGAGCTTTGCGCCAATGGGTGCAGTTACAAAAAACACATGACACTTTTTATTGTGTTGTGGACCAACATGCGATCACGGTCGACCACGATCCTGCTCTTTTGCGAGAGCGATCACTTGTGTCATTTGCGCAATTACTGGCTATTGGCCTAGACCCAGTAAAGTCCACAATTTTTATTCAAAGCCAGTCACCAGCTCATTCGCAATTGGCATGGGTATTGCAATGCCAAACAGGTTTCGGCGAAGCCAGCCGCATGACTCAGTTTAAGGACAAAGGGTCCAAAGAAGGTTCCGAACGCACCACAGTGGGCCTTTTCACGTACCCAATTTTGCAGGCCGCAGACATTCTCTTGTATCAAGCGAATGCGGTGCCGGTGGGAGAGGATCAACGGCAGCATTTGGAGTTGACACGTGATTTGGCGCAACGGTTCAATAACACATTTGGTTCAACATTTGCAGTACCGGAGGTCCTCGTTCTGAAAGAGACTGGCCGGATCGTTGACTTGGCGGATCCGACATCGAAAATGAGTAAGTCCAGTCCCGCAGGCTGTGTATTTCTGCTCGACGATGATAAAACCATGGTCAAGAAAATCAAAAGCGCGGTTACTGACTCGGATCGGGAAATTGTCTTTAATGAAGCAACCAAGCCGGGTGTCTCAAACTTGTTGACCCTACAAAGTGCGATCACGGGGAAAGACATTGCGGCCTTGGTGGCAAACTACGAAGGCAGAGGCTATGGCGATCTCAAGGGAGATACCGCTGAGATTGTTCAGGGCACTCTTGCGCCGATCCGTGATCGTGTGCACGAATTACTCCAGGATCGCGCTGAACTCGAAAGACTTATTCACTTGGGTGCCGACAAGGCGCGAGTTGCAGCTCAACCGACAATTGAATTGGTGTATCAGCGAGTGGGTTTTGTTAGGTGATCAACTCTCTAGTTTGACCCGTCCAGACCTGGCTAACCGACTTCGATTTCGGCGGCGAATAATTGCGGAGCGAGCACTGCCCACCAAAAAAGCACCAATGGCGATAAAGAGTGCAATCCAGCCTACGGCGAGAGCATCCAGTGAAGTCGCACCGGTACTTGGACCTGCCGTGGATGTTTGATTAGGAGTGAATTCAGTGCCTGCGTCAGCAGCGTTGGTGGATCGTGCCACAGTATTTTGCTCCGCGGTGGCTGGCTTCGGCTCGGTTGTCACCAGAGTTCCAACGGGGGTAACCGTGTCTTTATTCGCAAATGCCCAGTCCATCAATTTCCCGGCGGCCAAAGCGCTGGATTCCTTAATGCCCATGGCCACCACTATCAAAGTTACGTTTTTGCGCTCGGCTGCGCCAATAAAGGTACGCCCCGCATTGGTGGTAAATCCAGTTTTCACACCAAGGGCGCCCTTATATCCTCCAGTGACAAGTTGATTGCTGTTGTAAATTTCTCTTGTTCGTTTCTTAAATGGAAATGAGTATTTTCGGGTTTGGACAATCTCCCTGAAATTCTCGATTTTCATGGCTTGACGGCCAATTAAAGCCAGGTCATAGGCGGTGGAGAGTTGACCGGGTGAATCCAGCCCATTGGGGTTTTTCGCCACGGTATCGAGGGCTCCCAGTGAGCGGGCAACTGAATTCATTTGATTCACGGTTTTTCGGATCCCACCATTTGCCTGAGCGAGTGCAATGGCTGCGTCATTGGCACTGGGCAAGAGAAGGGCGTAGTAAAGATCTTCGATTGAGTAGCTCTTGCCGCGTTTAAGTCCGACCACACTTCCATATGTATTGATCGCCTTTTTCTTCGCGGTCACCTCGGTAGCGGGATCGAGTTGGGGCATGAGGGTTAACGCGGTCAACGTCTTCAAAGTCGAGGCGGGTGCTCGCTGAATATGTGGCCCCTTCGCGGCATAAATCTCTCCGGTATCGGCATTAGCCACCAACCAGGTTGCGGCCCACACGGAGGGAAGGGGATCTGAGTCCGGACCGAGGTTTACGAACTTGCCTTTGCCGACCAGCTGCTCTCCACTGACGGGCAGATTATCCGGGTTGGCCCACCCTCCTGGTGCCGAAGCCACCAGGACCACTGGCAGTGCCAATATCAGGATGGCTGCGGGTAGTTGTCGAAGGGAGAGCATGATCAACCAATGCTAAGGGAGGTGCTGCTTCAAGGGAACGGCATCTGCTCGTGTCCCCCTCGTGGACTAGATTGGGGGAATATCCACTGAAAGGGCCGACTGAAAGGGCCGACTGAAAGGGCCGACATGTCCGTAGATGCTTTACCCGCCAGCACCCCAACGCGCCTATTAATTGGCGGCGAATGGATTTCTACGGCTGCTGGCCTGAACGTGATCAATCCAGCCTCCTATGGCACCTTGGCGCAGATCGGCGATGCTGGCGTTCCGGAGGCACTACAGGCCGTCGATGCCGCCGCTGAAGCCTTTCAGACGTGGTCAGTGACCCCGGCGCGGATGCGGGCAGAGATTCTGCGTAATGCCTTTGACCTTATGTCGGCCAATATTGAAGATTGTGCCCGGTTAATTGCTCTGGAAAATGGCAAAGCATGGCGCGATGCCATGGGCGAGGCCGTGTATGCGGCCGAGTTTTTCCGCTGGTTCTCTGAAGAAGCCGCTCGGATTGAGGGTGGTTTCCGTTATGCACCCGCGCGCGATAAAACAATCATTACCGACCACCGACCCATGGGTGTTGCGTACATGATCACTCCGTGGAATTTCCCCGCCGCCATGATCACTCGCAAACTTGCACCAGCACTTGCGGCCGGTTGTACGGCGGTGGTGAAGCCACCGGCCGAAACTCCACTGACAGCGCTATGGATTGGCGAGATTCTGCAGCAGGCAGGGGCTCCTGCCGGCGTGGTCAATATCGTGACCACTTCGCGCTCAGGACCAATTTCCGAGGCCATCCTGGCCGATCCTCGGGTGGCTACCCTGTCCTTTACCGGCTCCACCTATGTGGGCAAGTTATTGCTTAAACAAACAGCCGAACGTGTTCTGCCCTCGTCCATGGAACTGGGTGGCAATGCACCGTTCCTAGTGCTGGAGGGTGCCAATGTCGATGCCGCTGTCTCCGGAGCCATGATCGCCAAAATGCGCAATGGCGGTGCCGCATGTACGGCAGCAAATCGTTTCTATGTCCATGAGTCAATAAGTACTGAATTCGCCGACAAATTTGAAGCAGCCTTGCGGGGTCTGAGGATCGGTCCAGGAATCGATCAAGCAAATGATTTGGGTGCCATGGTCAACGATAAAGAACGCGACAAGATCTTGGAACTGATTGGCGAAGCTGCCGCCGAAGGCGCCACCATCACCGAAGCGGGTACCGCCCCCGCAACTGGAGCGTTTGTTGTTCCGCACGTTGTTCGCGGTATCGAGCACGGTTCGGTACTTACCCGCAATGAAGTATTCGGGCCGGTGGCACCGATTGTCACGGTGGCAAGCACCGATGAAGCCGTGCGCATGGCAAATGACACGGAATACGGTCTCATGAGTTATGTCTACGCACAAGATGCTGGTGAAGGCATCAAGGTGGCGCGGCGTCTTGAATCCGGCATGGTGGCGATCAATCGCGGAATCGCATCTGATCCGGCCGCACCATTTGGCGGCATGAAGGAATCCGGACTGGGCCGCGAAGGCGGCTTCGCCGGGATCCACGAGTTTCTTGAGACCCAGTACTTTGCCGTTGACCTATAAGCAGAAAATATATCCAAAGGAAAAGCAATATTGCTTACTAGCAATATTGACCGAAGCGAAAGTGTCAGCCGAGCTCTTCTGAGTTATACCCGTTTGAAAATTAGGGCACGCTTGACTTCTTGAATCGCTTTGGTGACCTCAATACCCCGCGGGCAGGCATCGGTGCAGTTGAAAGTGGTCCGGCAACGCCACACACCTTCTTTTTCATTGAGTACCTCTAGGCGTGCTTCCGCGCCCGCATCGCGGGAGTCAAATATGAATCGATGTGCCGCAACGATCGCTGCGGGGCCGAAGTATTGTTCATCGGTCCAAAACACGGGGCAGGAGGTGGTGCAGCAGGCACACAGAATGCATTTGGTGGTGTCATCAAAGCGGGCTCGTTCTTCAGCCGACTGGATTCGCTCCTTGGTGGGTTCATGGCCTTCGGGCATGAGGAACGGGAGAACTTGACGGTAGGCGGAGAAAAACGGTTCCATGTCGACAACAAGGTCTTTTTCCAAGGGCAGACCCTTGATTGCTTCAACGGTGATCGGCTTAGAGATGTCCAGGTCCTTTACCAGGGACTTGCAGGCCAGCCGGTTGCGCCCATTAATCCGCATGGCATCGGAGCCACAAATTCCATGGCCACAGGATCGACGAAATGTCAATGAACCGTCAAGCTCGGCCTTGATTTTTTCCAAAGCGGTCAGCACGCGATCGGTTGGGTAAAGGGCGACCGTGTAATCCTCCCAATGCGGTTCAGCATCAAAGTCGGGGCGGAACCGGCGAATCCGGAAGGTGACATCGGTAGCCACGGGAACAGGCGTCTCGGGTACGGAAACTTCAGCGGTGAGTGTCATTAGTACTTGCGCTCCATTGGCTGGTATCGGGTAACAACGACGGGCTTGTAATCCAGTGAAACATATTCCTCGCCCTGAGCATTCACTTTGCGGCTGGCCATGGTGTGGCGCATGTAGTTGACATCGTCGCGGTGCGGGTAGTCCTCGCGAGCGTGCCCGCCACGCGTTTCTTTGCGTTCCAGGGCACTCACCACGAGTACCTCGGCCAGGTCTAAAAGAAAGCCCAGTTCAATGGCTTCCAGGAGATCCGTGTTGTAGCGGGTGCCCTTGTCCTGAATAGACACATTCCGGTAGCGATCCCGCAATGCCTGAACATCGCTGAGCGCTTGTTTCAGGGTGACTTCGGTCCGATACACCTGAGCGTTCATGTCCATGGTCTCCTGCAGGGCCTTGCGCAGGGGCGCAATGCGCTCCCCACCGGTGCAGGAGCGAAGTTGCTCGACGAGCGTGATTGTTTGGGTTTGTGAGTGCTCGGGAAGTTCCACATGCTGCACCGAGTTGGCGTACTCGGCGGCGGCAATACCCGCCCGGCGACCGAACACATTGATGTCCAGCAAGGAGTTTGTGCCGAGGCGATTAGCGCCATGGACGGAAACGCAGGCACATTCACCTGCGGCATAGAGCCCGGGAACAACGTGTTCGTTGTCCCGCAGTACTCGGGTTTCGACATCGGTCGGGATCCCGCCCATGGCGTAATGGGCGGTAGGGAATACCGGCACGAGTTCGGTGACCGGATCAACACCGAGGTAGGTGCGGGCGAACTCGGTGATATCTGGGAGTTTGGCTTCGATTTGTTCCTTGGGCAGGTGGGTAAGGTCAAGAAACACGTAATCCTTATTCGGTCCAGCACCACGACCCTCACGGACTTCTTGGACCATGGCACGAGCGACCATGTCGCGGGGAGCAAGGTCCTTGATGGTGGGTGCGTAGCGCTCCATGAACCGCTCACCGGTGGCGTTTCGAAGAATGCCACCTTCACCTCGAGCCCCCTCGGTGAGCAGAACGCCCAGCCCGGCAAGACCCGTGGGGTGGAATTGGTAGAACTCCATGTCTTCGAGGGGTAGCCCCTTGCGCCAGATAATCCCCATGCCGTCGCCGGTCAAGGTGTGGGCATTGGATGTCGTTTTGAAGACTTTGCCGAATCCACCCGTGGCAAAAATAATGGACTTGGCTTTGAAAATATGAATCTCACCGGTCGCCAGTTCATAAGCCACGACGCCAGCGGCAACGGGTTCGCCAGAGTCTTCATTAAGCAGGACATCGAGGACATAAAACTCGTTGTAGAACTCGACACCCTCTTTAATGCAGTTTTGATACAAGGTCTGCAAAATCATGTGACCGGTTCGGTCAGCGGCATAGCAGGCGCGCCGAACAGCAGCCTCGCCGTGGTTGCGGGTGTGGCCACCAAAGCGGCGCTGGTCAATTCGGCCCTCGGGTGTGCGGTTGAAGGGGAGGCCCATTTTCTCGAGGTCAAGAACCGCATCGATTGCTTCTTTGCACATGACTTCGGCAGCATCTTGGTCAACCAGATAGTCGCCACCCTTGACCGTGTCGAATGTGTGCCACTCCCAGTTATCTTCCTCGACATTTGCCAACGCAGCACACATGCCACCTTGGGCAGCACCGGTGTGGGATCGCGTGGGGTAAAGCTTGGTGAGAACGGCGGTGCGCGCCCGCGTTCCGGACTCAAGAGCCGCCCGCATGCCAGCGCCACCCGCGCCAACTATCACAACATCGTAAATATGTGTTTGCATGTGATTCTCCCTAGTTAGCCAAGGCTTGGATCGAAGGTGAAAATGACCAACGTGCCCAACGCGATAATAAAAGCAGTAGAAACGTAAAGCAGCATCTTGAGCCAGAATCGGGTCTGATTCCGCTCGGCGTAGTCGTTGATAATGGTGCGCATTCCATTACCACCGTGCAGCATGGCCAGCCACAGCATGGATAAGTCCCAGATTTGCCAGAATGGGCTCGCCCAGCGACCAGCCACAAATGCGAAGTTGATCCGCTGAACACCGCCATCGAGGATATTCATGATGAACAGGTGGCCGAGCACAAGGACAACGAGAACGATGCCCGAAATGCGCATGAACAACCAACCGTAGAGTTCAAAGTTGCTGCGCTGCTTGGTGCGTGACCCGCTGCGGGGGGCGGCAAGTGGTGCTGAACTCATGGGGTACTCCCGAACAGGGCATCAATGGTGTGAATCATCATGTAGTAGGTACCGGGGATCATGACCACGAGCCACACTCCGGCCACAACCCAGGTCATTTGGCGCTGGACCCGTGGACCGCGTTTCCAAAAATCAATGAGAATAATTCGAATACCGTTGAGCGCGTGGTAGAGCACGGCTCCCACCAGACCAACTTCGAGGACGTTGACAATCGGTGTCTTGTAGGTGGCAATGATCAGGTCATAGGCCTCGGGGGAGACCCGCACCAAAGCGGTGTCCAAGACGTGAACAAAGAGGAAGAAGAAAACCGATACGCCGGTGATGCGCTGCAGCACCCACGTCCACATGCCCTCCCCACCCCGGTAGAGGGTGCCAATAGGTAGCGCCCTGAGCGATACCGGAGTTTTACTGGCCACGATTCCATCCCATTCCGAAGAGCCTCTGACTGACATTTGTTACGTGCTCAGGGTAGCCCCATGGGGGAAATCCGGCATAGTGGATCTGACATATATATATGTGATGTTCATGACCTAGCGACTGAGCTCATATGAGGTCCAAATGACCGATCTCACGGATATTGGCCATTCGGGCTCGGTCGTGGACCTCTAGGCTGACACCGTGACCTCTTTGAGTGAATCAGGATTCCCGATCAAGTCAGTCTATGACGGCTCTGATCTTGTGGATTTCGATGCCGCCGCCGAATTGGGCGAGCCAGGTGAGTATCCGTACACGCGGGGTGTGTACGCCTCCATGTACACCGGTCGGCCGTGGACCATGCGCCAGTACGCGGGGTTTGGTACCGCC
>CAITYI010000249.1 GCA_903896585.1 uncultured bacterium | reverse complement strand
CCATTGTCCCCCATCCGCACAATCGGACTTGATCACACCCAAGTACTGAGGATCCGGTAGATTTGATCGGTGGCTTTCCCCGTGGCAACCGGCACCGACTGGCGCTCGCGTTACAGCGCCGCCGTGGGGCGAATCAGTCGTCAACTTGCCACCATCAGGCCCGGTCAGCCGGTGCGACTTGCGAAAAAAACCAGCAACCTGTTTAGGGGTCGCTCCCACACCCAGACCCCAGGTCTCGATGTCAGCCAATTTGGCCATGTATTCGAAGTTGACCTAGTCAATCAAGT
The DNA here is from genome assembly GCA_903896585.1 of uncultured bacterium. Lineage (GTDB taxonomy): Bacteria > Actinomycetota > Actinomycetes > S36-B12 > S36-B12 > UBA4592. Next base: position 2,949 of record CAITYI010000249.1, on the reverse strand, counting down.
TGCCGAGGTTGGTGGCATGACCACCTATGAAGACCTGGTGGCCGCCACCTTGCCTTATGGCCTCATGCCCATGTGCGTCCCCCAACTGCGCACCATTACTTTGGGTGGCGCTGTTACCGGTCTGGGAATAGAAAGCGCCAGTTTCCGCAATGGCACCCCCCACGAATCAGTGGTGGCCATGGACATTCTCACCGGCACCGGTGAAGTCCTCACTGTGACCAATGAGCCCAATGACCCGCATCGTGATTTGTTCTATGCATTTCCCAATTCCTATGGCTCACTGGGGTACGCGCTCAAACTCACCATTGAGTTAGAACCCACCAAACCATTTGTGCACCTTCAACATGTCCGCTACCCAAGTGCGCACTCATTGACCAGTGCAATGCAAGAAATTGTTGCGTCAGGTGAATTCCAGGGTTCCCGCGTGGATTTCCTAGATGGCACCGTCTTCTCGCCAACCGAGCAGTATCTAACAATCGGCACCATGGTGGGTGAATTGCCCGCAGGTGGCACCACCAGCGACTACACCGGCATGGCGATCTACTACCGCTCCATTCAGACCCTGACCAGTGACTACTTGACCATTGGTGACTACCTCTGGCGCTGGGACACCGACTGGTTCTGGTGCTCCCGCGCATTCGGGGCGCAATTGCCCACGATTCGCACCCTCTGGCCAAAGTCCAAACTCCGCAGCGACGTGTACTGGAAACTCATTGCGGCCAACCGCAAGTTCAAGTTCGCCGAGAAACTTGGCGCAATTCGGGGAAAACCGCCACGAGAATCCGTTGTGCAGGACATTGAAATTCCGGTTGAGCGGCTCCCAGAATTCCTTGACTTTTTCCACGCGGAAATAGGTATCGAACCGATATGGTTATGCCCGCTCAAGCAACGTGATCCAGCAGCTCGGTGGCCTCTTTACGAATTTGACCCGGAACAGCTTTATGTCAACGTCGGATTTTGGTCCACGGTGCCTTTGGTCCACGGTGAAAAACCCGAAGACGGCGTCAAGAATCGTCGGATCGAAAAAATGGTCACCGATCTTGATGGACGCAAGTCCCTGTATTCGACCGCGTTTTATTCCCGCGACGAATTTTGGGATATTTACGGTGGCAATGAATACGCATTAATGAAAAAGAAATATGACCCTGACTCCCGGCTTCTGGGTCTGTACGAAAAGGTGGTAGAAGAACAGTGAAACTAGCTGACGCTTTCGCAAAGGTTGTTGTCCCAGAGCGCAATGTTTCTTTCAGGGCATATGACGGCTCCACATGTGGCCCGCAGGACAACGACGTTGTCATCGAGTTGCTCTCACCCCGAGGAGTGGAGTACCTGGCCGGCGCACCCAGCCAGTTAGGTCTTGCTCGCGCCTATGTCAGCGGTGACCTTGAAATTCACGGTGACGCCTACACCGCACTTTCGCGGCTGTACCCCATGGATACCTCCCACATTTCCACTGCAGACAAGTTGGCGCTCGTCAAAAAATTTGCACTCACAGCCTTGAAGAGGCCAGCGCCCCCACCCCAGGAGCGCAAACTTTCTGGTGGTCGACATTCCAAGAATCGCGATGCCGAAGCGATCCACCACCACTACGACGTGTCCAATAAGTTCTATCGCTGGGTATTGGGTCCATCCATGGCCTACACCTGCGCGGTATTTCCCAATGCGGACGTTTCCTTAGAAACTGCGCAGGAAGCCAAATTTGATTTAGTGGCGCGCAAACTGGGGCTAGCCCCCGGCATGACCCTCCTTGATGTGGGGTGCGGTTGGGGCGGCATGGTTTTGCACGCGGTGCGTAATTACGGGGTCACGGCAATTGGGGTCACCCTCTCCCAGCAGCAAGCCGATTGGGGACAAAAAGCCATTGCGGATGCTGGTCTTTCCCACCGAGCGGAGATTCGGTTCAGTGATTACCGCGATGTCAAAGAAACCGGTTTTGATGCCATTTCATCTATTGGCCTGACCGAACACATTGGCCGTGCCAATTACCCCTCCTATTTCAGTTTTCTCTACGAAAAACTCAAGCCAGAGGGTCGCATGCTCAACCACACCATTACTCGCTCTGAGGATGCCCAGCCCACGCATATCCGCACATCCTTCATTAATAGGTACGTGTTCCCCGACGGTGAACTCTCCGGCCCCGGCATGATCATGTCAGCATTTAATGATGCCGGGTTTGAAATCCGCCACGAAGAAAACCTTCGGGAGCATTACGCCCTCACCCTCAAGCACTGGTGCGAGAACCTGGAGAACCACTGGGACGAAGCCGTCGCTGAGGCCGGACTAGCCACCGCCCGGGTGTGGCGCCTCTACATGGCAGCTTCGCGCCTGGGATTTGATATCAACAAAATTCAGTTGCACCAAATGCTTGGAGTGAAGTTGGGACCCGGCGGTAAATCCGGCATGCCGCTGCGCCCGAACTACCAGTAACTAATTGCCTGCATTAACAAAAATATGCACGGCAATGTGTTCAGGCACCTCGGTGTACTCCCCAGCGCTACCAATGAACACCCCGGTCCCAACCTGGTATGCCTTCACCCGCGCTCCGGGCAGCGCACCGACCCGACGCAGCCGAGCCATGACTTCTTCATCAAGTTGAATACTTTCCGCTAACCGCCGAATGGTCACCCCCGCAGGTTCGGTTCCAACAATCTGCGTGATGGTGACTAGATCCTCAGCAATTGGCGCATCACCTTGGATTGATGCATCAATTTCCGCAAGCCCTGGAATCGGATTACCAAATGGCGAAACAGTGGGGTGATTAAGAATTTCCATCAGCCTGCGTTCCACCGAATCACTCATCACGTGTTCCCACCTGCAGGCCTCGGCGTGAACTTCCTCCCACGGCATTTTCAGCATTTCCACCAACATGCATTCAGCAAGTCGATGCTTGCGCATCACTCGGGTTGCCTGGCGGCGCCCCTCAACCGTGAGTTCGAGATGACGTTCCTT
>CAITYI010000248.1 GCA_903896585.1 uncultured bacterium | reverse complement strand
TCAGTCGTAACTTTGACCCCGGTTTTGAGGGCCAACCACGTGATGCCGGCAAACATGCTCATGCTTATCAGACCCAGAAGAAGCAGTGTTGTTGCCGCATTTTTGGATTTTGGTTCGCGAAATGATGGCACGCCATTCGCGACAGCTTCAATGCCGGTTAATGCCGTTGTACCCGATGAGAACGATCGTGCCAGAAGAAAGACGAGGGCGAAGCCCGTCATGAGGCCTTCCTCAGTGATCTGCCAGTCGGCACTTTCCGCGATCATGGGTTCGCCCCGTGCCGCTTTGAAAACTGCAACGCCAATCATGATAAAAATTGAGAGGACGAAAATGTACGTTGGAATTGCAAAGAACCCGCCAGATTCCTTCACACCCCTTAAGTTGATCAAGGTAATCAGAAGAACGATTCCCACAGCAAACCAAACAGCGTGATCGCCAACGAAATCAATGGTTGATCCGAGGTTTTGCACGGCTGCTGAGACAGACACTGCAACTGTAAGAACGTAATCGATCAATAAGGCGCTCCCCACGAATACCCCCCAGCGGGGTCCCAAGTTCTCAGATACAACGTCATAGTCACCACCGCCGTTTGGATAGGCTCTAACGTTCTGACGATAAGACGCGATCACCGTGAAGTAAACGAGAATCACGGCTGCCGCAATCCACGGGCCGTACGCAAAGAGTGAAACGCCGCCAAGGGATAAGACCAATAAGATTTCTTGAGTTGCGTACGCATTTGACGAGAGCGCATCGCTGGCATACACCGGTAACGCAATGCGCTTGGGAAGCAGGGTTTCCGACATTCGATCAGTGCGTAAGGCTCTACCGAGAATGACCCGCTTTACGGCATCAGAAAGACCCACGGTGCCAGAGCCTATTCCTCCAGATCGGTAGCCACGTCACTGTGGTGTCTTCCGTGGCTATGCCCCTAAGGCACCGGGTGTAGCGTGTGCCTCGTGCACATTGTCATTTTGGGCTGTGGTCGGGTTGGGTCATTATTGGCCACGTGGATAGACGAGCAAGGACATTCTGTTTCGGTCATTGACCAAGAATCATCCGCTTTTCGCAAATTGGGCTCAACTTTCAGCGGAACAACAGTCAAAGGTGTTGGTTTTGACCGCGAGACCCTCGAGGCTGCCGGAATTGATCGAGCCCATGCATTTGCAGCGGTAAGCAGCGGGGACAACAGCAACATACTCGCGGCTCGAGTTGCCCGAGAAACTTATGGGGTCCCGCACGTTGTTGCTCGTATTTATGATCCGCAACGGGCTGCCGTGTATCAGCGGCTAGGTATCCCCACAGTGGCGACAGTGTCATGGACTGCGAGCCAAATTATGAAGGCTGTTTTACCCACCAACGCCAGTATCGAATACGCCGACCCGACCGGCACCATGAATCTGGCGGAAGTTCCATTAGCTGAAAAATGGTTGGGCAGGAATGCGAGCGAGTTGGAGATCGAAACCGGGGCCAAGATTGCATTTATTACCCGCTATGGAACCACGGAATTACCAACTGGGTCCCACGTGCTTCAAGAAGGCGACATGGTCTACCTGCTTTTTCATCCGGATCAACGAGTTGCCGTTGAAGAAATTTGCTTAGCCCGAAGCACAGGTTCCGTGAGCCCCAATTCCGGAAATGGTGGTCAATCATGAGAGTCGCTATCGCTGGTGCGGGTAAAGTGGGTAGAGCAATCGCCCGGGAACTTATTCAGAATGGGCATAGCATTCTCCTGATTGATCGGGATGCGCTACTGGCCCGACCTGGAGTTGTCGAGGGTGCCGAAACTCTCATGGCAGATGCGTGTGAACTCAGTGCCCTAGAAACTGCACGCTTAGCTGAATGCGATGTAGTTGTCGCAGCAACCGGCGATGACAAAGTGAATTTAGTTGTTTCCTTGCTTGCCAAGACCGAATTCGGGGTTTCCCGGGTGGTCGCTCGGGTCAATCACCCTAAGAACGAATGGATGTTCGATGAATCGTGGGGTGTCGATGTTGCGGTCTCGACCCCCAGAATGCTGTCGGCCTTGGTTGAGGAAGCTGTCTCAGTTGGTGACCTCGTGAAGTTGTTTTCGTTTCGCCAAGG
>CAITYI010000247.1 GCA_903896585.1 uncultured bacterium | reverse complement strand
TGTCATGGCGCGTGGGTCATTCCTCGTGTCTCGCGAGTGCGCCCGGGTCATGATTGCTCAGGGAATGGGTGGCGACATTATTTACATTGCCAGCAAAAACTCGGTCTTCGCGGGACCTTCGAATATCGCTTACAGCGCGGCCAAAGCTAATCAGTCACATCAGGTTCGCCTACTCGCCGTTGAACTTGGGGAGCACGCAATTCGCGTGAACGGCATTGCCCCTGATGGCGTTGTGCAAGGCTCTGGAATCTTCTCCGGTGGGTGGGGTGCCAGTCGGGCCGCTGTATACGGTGTGGCCGAGGAAGATCTCGGTGCTTTTTACGCCCAGCGCACGATCTTGAAGCGTGAAGTCACTCCCGCTGACGTTGCTGCCGCAGTTGCCGCACTTGCCTCTGCCGAATTCTCGCGGACCACGGGACTTATTGTCCCGGTCGATTCAGGGGTTGCCGCCGCCTTCCAACGCTGAAACCAAAGAATGCGGATCAGTACGGGCGCAGGCGCACCATGGACGCATCCAGTTGATCAACGCTGGTGACACCGAGAAGTTGCATGGTTACTTTGATCTCTTTGGTCAAAATGTCCGCAACGCGTTGTACTCCATCGATTCCGCCCGCCATCAGTCCATATAAATATGCGCGACCAATCAGCGTTCCGGTGGCGCCAAATGCGAGCGCAGCCACAATATCTGCTCCACTCATAATGCCACCATCCACATAAACTTCGGTGCGATCACCGACTGCATCTACGACACTGGGAAGTAGCTCGAGTGGGACATTGCCCTTTTCAATCTGGCGTCCCCCGTGGTTACTCAGGACAATGGCGTCCACCCCGAGTTCAGACAAAATGACGGCATCTGCGACCGATTGCACTCCCTTCACAATCACCGCGCCATCCCAGTTGTCATTGATCCACGCAATGTCAGCGATCGTTACACCCGGATCAAAAACACGAGTCAACAAGTCCCCCACCGTGCCTCCCGAAGTTGACAGTGAAGCGAAAGTGAGCGGCTCGGTGGTGAGGACATTTGCCCACCACTTTGGGTGACGCGACATGTCCAGAATCGTGCTCAAGGTGAGTTGTGGAGGAATGGTTAATCCATTGCGCACTTCTCGCCAACGGATTCCACCAACGGCCGTGTCCACCGTGAGAATCAAGGAGTCATAACCGTTGTCGCGCGCCCGGCGCATTAAGTCCTCGGCTTGAGTTCGATCACGTGAGACATAGAGTTGAAACCATCGACGCCCATGTGGCACGGCAGTTGCTAAACCTTCGATGCTCGTGGTTCCGAGCGTTGAAAGTGCATAAGCAATTCCAGCCCCTGCTGCTACCTGCGCGACCGCAGGCTCGCCCACGTGATGCATCATGCGGGTGAACCCGGTGGGAGCGAAAGCGAAAGGTAAGGCATTCGGCTTACCCAAAAAGTTGGTAGACATATCCACCTGAGAAACATCGCGCATGACACGAGGCGTGAACTCGACTCTCCGGTACGCATCGCGGCTGCGATCCAAACTCGTTTCCGACATTGAGCCGCCATCGGTGTAGTCGAACACCGATTTTGGGGTGGAGCGTCTGGCCAACTCACGAATATCGCCCACGCTGGCGCAGCGCTCCAACCGGCGCTGCAGCCTGGACTTGCTCCGATCCGGTGTACCAATGAGTGGCAGAATCTCCGAAGGCCTAGGCAATCGCCTCTGCATCACGTGATACTCCACTTCCTCGGGGTCTACACCCGAACAGGCTGATTATTCTGTGCCGGGGTAATTTGAATTACCAATCTGCCCTTAGAGTAACGGTTTATCCGGGTGGCACGGGTAAACCCCAGCCGACCATATTGCCAGAGCAACGTGAGGAAAGCCAATGAAGAGAACTCTTTCCGTCGCATTACTTGTCGCGGTTTCTATCTTCATACCTCAACTAGCCACACCCGCGTCAGCTCACACGCCCGTGAATTTGCTCGACAGTGACACAACTCCAAGTGCCGGTCCCCTGCTGGTTGACGGCACGATTTCATTTGCCATTCGAGCGTCCTTCGCCAAATCAGGTCAGAAGAAAGCTTTCCGCGCTGCGCTGAAAAAGGGCGAGGAATTAGTAGTGGAGTATTTGATTGTTGATAAAAAGCCGGAGAACGCGCTCAAGAACTCACAATTGCCACGGTTGGTGGTTACCTCACCCTCTGGTAAGAAAATGGCAATTAAATTCAACGAGCGCACCGATTTCTACTACTCGTCACTCAACACCAACTTTGTCTATCTCGCTCGTTACCGGGCACCTGCAGAAGCCGGCATTTATCAATTCGTCGCTACTTCGCGTGCACCGGCCGGCATCGTTATTGTGGTGGGCGAGAAAGAGATTCCAGGCGAAGTTCAGCGCTGAACCGCTCAAGCAATACATCCAACTCAATAGCAATCGTCAGGAAATGTTGCGAGATCTGATTAACGAATTTGCGGTAACTCTTGTCCGTCAATGCTGCGGGTGAGGATCCGGTTGTTCAGTGGATCGTTGAGGGTGAGGTCGAGCCAGAGGTCATCGGTGAGTTGGTTGCCGGGGCAACTGTTATCGCGTGGGTTGAGCAACTCAACCGCAATGCTGACCGTTTCCAGGGTTTCCTCGGCTGAGATGTCGAAGGTGTTGGTGGCGCATGCGCCCTCTTTGGGAAGTTGGACCTGGATCTGAATCACTTCGGGTTCAACCGTTGGCCGAAAACCAATCGGCTGGAGTTGTTGCTCCACTTGGCCGAGTTGGGAGAACGGTCCCCCACCCGCCACGAACCCCCAGAGGGTGAGCAAGCCGAAGGAAATCACCGAGAGGGCAATGAAAAGACCAACCCAGCGGGGCAAGCCCTTTTTGGGTCGGTCGAATTCATTCATGCCTGGGATCAGCGGGCCTTTCGCCATGAGAGTTGTCCTCAGCCCCGCATGCTTTTTCCAGTCATGGAGGAAGGTTAACCTCCGTAGGTTTTATGACCGCGACGCCAGGTGCTTAAGACATTGATGGCGTTAATAGAAGTTGGGGGAACCCGTCTCGGGTCTTGGTCGAGAAGCACCAGGTTGGCAAGGGCTCCGGGCCGAATCACTCCGGCATCGGGTCGGTTTCCTTGGAAAGCCACACCTGAGGTGTAGGCGGCGAGAGCTTGTTCAACACTCACTCTTTCCGCGGGGATCCACGGCGGACCCTCGGGGGTCATTTGACGGGTGACCGCGACCGCGATTCCCTCCAGCGGAGCAAATGTGGTGACCGGCCAATCACTGCCAAAAGAAATTATGGCACCGGTTTGGGCAAGTGATGCTGTTTGGAATTGGCGGGCTGTTCGCTCCGGACCCAGTCGCGGTTCGGTGAGCAACTCCTGCCACTCGTCATAGCGTGACCAGTACGGCTCAAAATTCGCAATCACACCCAACTCCACAAACCTGTTCATGTCGGCCGGGTCAACCAATTGGGTGTGAGCCATGACCCACCGGCGATCCCACGGCGGGTTGACGTTCGCCGTGTACTCCATGGCATCTAGTGCCATGCGGATTCCGTGGTCACCGATTGCGTGAATGTGAGCGGTGAAGCCCAACCTGTCCACGGCGGCAACGGCACTCTTGAGTTCCTCCGGATCCCAGTTCGGCATTCCGCGCGAATGCGGGCAGTCGCAATAGGGCTCCAGCATTGCACTTGTTCCCGATTCGAAAACTCCGTCGGCGAAGAACTTGATGGTGTTGCACGTTAATTGTGTTGTGTCTAACCGCGCAATTGATTCGCGGGCGGAAACGAATCCGGCGAGTTGATCGCGCCAGGAATTGGAGTCAGCCCAGAGCGCGAGGTCAGCATCAACGGCGAGTAGTCCCGCGGTGTGGGCGGCTTTCCACACGTCGATATCGGTGAGCTCAACCCAGGCGTCCTGCACCCACGTCAGTCCGGCGGTTGCAAAAGACTCCGTAGCAAATTCCAATGCAGACAACTTCACTTGGTCACTTGGTTGCGGAATCAGGTCATGTACCGGACGCCAGGCGCCCCACTCCCGCAAGGTGCCGATTGCGCGACCGGAATCATCAAGCACGATCTCACCGTCGTGGGGCTGTGAAATTTCGCCAACGTAGCCAACCTTCTCCAAGGCAAGCGAGTTCACCCAAACGGTGTGGTAGTCGGTTGCGCGGAGGAATACGGGTCTGTCTGCAATAAATTCGTCGAGCCAGGCGGCATGAAAGATCCCGTCGGGGGCAAGCGTGTGGTCGAAGCCTTCACCGCGGATCCATTCTTCGTTCGGGTGATCGGCAGCCCACTCTGCCACCGATTGCGCAATTTCTTGGGGAGTGTGAAAACCACGAACGGGTGCAAACTCACGTTCGATGCCCCCGAAAATAGTGTGAACGTGACCATCTGCGAAACCGGCCATGAGGAAACCACCGTCGCAATCAATTGTGACGTCAGCCGAACTGCTAAAAGCTGAATCACCCGTTGCAATAATGCGATCACCTTTCACAAGTAGTGCGTGCGAGGTCGCCCACGAACCGTCTGGGAGTTGGTAGCCCAACCACACTGTTGCGTTATGCACAAGTGTGGTTGTCATTATGGATTCACTCTGACGTTGATTCAGCACAACCTTTTGCCATTCTCTAGTAGCATCTCCAGTGAAGAAAGTCATTACATTTTCCGAGTGTAGTCGTAGACTAACGTTGTTTGGTAGAGAGGAAAAAAATGGCAAAAACTGACCCGGTGACGCGGGTAGGCAAGTCCAAGAGGATTAGACCCGCCGTGCCCGTCACGCCGGATCGAATCGCCCTAGCCGCCCTGGAACTCTTGGACCAAGCCAATATCGAGTCTGAACTCACCGTCAGGGCACTGGCCAGTCGCCTGGGGGTCAAAGCCCCCTCCCTCTATGCCCATGTGAGCGGGATCGACGAAGTCATTGACCTCATTCACGGCCACATCAATGCTGGTATTGACCTGAACTTGATCAGCGGATCTACTGACCTCGATGACTTCAAAGACTTTATTGTCAGCTACCGCAACGCCTACCGGGCGCACCCGTTAGCGGCCTCGATAATCAGTAACCGGGAAATTAACCTGGATCATGCACTGAAAGTGTATGAAGAAATTGCAGCATTTCTGATTAGGGTCCAAGTTCCCCACGACAAGATCATGCCGCTCATGGCCCTGCTCGACAGTCTGGTGTTGGGATCCTCCGTCGAGCCATTTGCCGCCGGTTTCAATGAACAAATTCGTTGGTATCGAAAGAGCTACCCGTCCCTGGCAGTATCAATTTCCGCAACGGCACGCAGAGCAATTGATGAACTTGGATTCGAGCTGGGTGTGAACGCCTTCCTGGAATTGGTGCAGACGCACATGTCGTCGAAATAACCGGTGGTCGGGTGCCAATTGTCCACCCACCCAAATCAAATGGTGAGGAACCGCTTGAGCGCCTCCTGATCGGCCAACTCCTCGGGTGTGCCTTGCAGGACAATCTCCCCTCGTTCGAGAACGAGTACCTTGCTGGCAAGATCAAGGGCGAACTCAAGGTTTTGTTCGACTAATAGAATGGCGTGCTCGCGGGCATACTCACGTAGTCGCACTTGAATTTCATCCACAACGCCAATCCACACGCCCTCGGTTGGTTCGTCCATGATCAACAGTGATGGCTGCCCAAGAATCGCCCGAGCGATACCCACCATTTTGCGCTCCCCACCGCTCATGGTTCCGGCTTTTTGGGTGAGTCGATCAGCCAGTTTAGGAAAAATATCCAGGGCCATGTCAATTCCGGCGCGACTCTTTTTCGGGGCCGCACCCAGTCCCATTAAGAGATTTTCCCGAACGGTGAGCTCGGGGAACACCGGGGTCTCCTGAGGGACGTACCCGATTCCACTCTTCACTTTTTGAGATGGGCTTGACTTCGTGACATTTTTTTCATTCCACCAGACGTTGCCCGCGGTTATCGACTGGTATCCCATGATGCAACGGAGCAGAGTGGTCTTACCCGCACCATTGCGACCGACCAAGGCGGTGGTGCCGATCGCGGGAACCGAGAAAGACACTTCAAATAAGACCGGTCCGGCGGCATAACCGGCGGTGAGATCCGAAACGACAAGGTTTGGCTCGACTGAAGGGCCATCACTATTAGACACGGGTCAGATACACCTCCTTCACGCGCTCGTCCTTCTCAATTTCGCTCGGAGTCCCAACCGCCACAATTGAACCTTGGTGCATGACATTGATTCGATCGCACATTGAGCGAATGAAGCCGAGGTCGTGCTCGACAATCAGAATGCCGCATTTTTGGGCTGCGATGGTAATCAACTCCCCCGTTGACTGACGTTCCGCCGGACTCATGCCCGCCGTTGGTTCATCAAGGAGTAGCAACGCTGGCTTGCGCGCCATAGCCATGGCAATTTCCAGCCACTGTTGAGCACCATGGGAGAGTTCTCCGGCTTTCACGTTGACAAAGTCTTCCAGCCCGAAATCGGAGAGCAGTACTTCAATATCTGAATCGAATCGGTGTCTGGTGCGACTGAAGAGGAGCCCGATCAAACTCGTCTCCGCTTGAAGTGCGAGCAACAGATTCTCGCGCACGGTTTTTTGACCATAGATTCGCGCTAACTGAAACTTGATGGCCATTCCGGATCGAGCCCTTCGAATTGGACTCATTCGGGCAATCTCTCGGTTATTTAATTTAATGGAGCCCGAATCCGGGAGGGTGCGGCCGCACAGAGTGTGCAGGAGGGTTGACTTACCTGAGCCATTTGGTCCGATCAGCCCGACCACTTCATTACTGTCAATGGTGAGGGAAACATCGTCGACCGCTACCAGGGGGCCGAAAGTTTTTGTAATATTCGTCGCTACCAGAAGGGTCACTGAATATCCTCTCGAATCGGTGCGCTGTGCCGAAGCACGCGCTGGGACTTGCGTTCACGCAAGACTTGAGGGATGGACATGATTCCCTTGGGAAGGAAAACAATAGTTATGAGTAGCAGTCCACCAATGGCGATCGGCCAAAATTGTGGGAATGCGTCCTGCATCCGCCGATCCAATATTTGAAGGATTGCCAACGCAAGGAGCGGTCCGAGGAAGGTGCCTTTGCCGCCGAGCACAACCCACAGTACCGCCGATGTAGACAGTGCGATGCCCAACAAACTCGGTGATACGAAACCTTCGGTGATGGCGAATAGACCGCCGCCCACCGCCGCCAATCCAGCGGTGCCCGTGAAGACAAGAACCTGAATTGTTTGGCGTCGATACCCGAAAAACTCAGCCCGTTCTTCGTCATCGCGGATAGCGTTCATGGTCAAGCCAAATTGCGAATTGACCACCCACAGGCAGATAAAGAAGAAGATCGCGAATACCACCAGGGCCAGATAGAAAAGAATCGGACCCGAATCTAATTTCAGTCCAAACAATGTGGGGAAGGGGATTCCTGGAATTCCATTTGCCGCACCAATGGCTGACCAACTTGTGGCCAGCCGCTGTGCGGCATAGGCCAAGGCAAGGGTGAAGAGGGCGACATATAACTCACTGACCCGCCTGCCGGTGAACAGGAACGCCCCAATGAGGAGGCCGATGATCAGGCCGGCAAACCCCGCAACGGAAAGAATCGCAATTACATCGGTGATGCCGTAATCCTTGGCCACCACCGCTGCGCTGTACGCGCCCACACCAAAAAACACCGCCTGGCCCAGGGTGAACATCCCGGTTTGACCCCATGCCAACTCGACACTTAAAACAAGTAACCCAAGAATAAGAATTCGGGTCAGGGTACCGGTGATGTAGTCATTACCAAAGATGAAAATGAATGGCGAAGCTGCTGCGATCGCGACAATTATCGCGATCGCAGCAGCATTGCGACCTTTAATCACCATTAATTAATTGCTAACTATCCGCACTGCTCTGGAACAACGCTACCGAGTGACTCGATTATTGTGACCGAACCATCCGCGTTCATTTGACCGAGATACATGGTCAGTTGAGCGTGACGGGTTCCCGGGACCATACTTGCCGGTCCACCGATGAGCGCATCATAAGAAGCACTGTCCATTGTCTTTTCCACCTCGGCAGCATCGGTTGTGCCTGCTGCTTCGACTGCGGTCTTCCACAGGTAGAGACCGCGGTACCACGCTGGAGCATTGAATGTGGCAGAGAATAGACCGGCCTCGTCAGGGTACGCTGCAGCGAATTCGGCAACCTTGTCGCGACTGAAAGTGTCATCAATCGTGGCGAAGTAGTCCTGAATACCGAGCAGGCCATCCGCCTGGGTCCCAATGATTCCGTTGATGGCTTCGTCGAAGAGTGTTCCAACGATTTCGCCCTCAAAGCCACCATCCACAACGCCTTGAATAAATGGCGCTGTTGCAGGGAGCACAATGATCTCAAAGAGGACATCGGCGTTACTGGCCAGAACCTTGCTGACCAATGTGGAGGTGTCCGTTATATCGAGCGGAACATATTCTTCACCCACAACTTCGCCACCGCCGGCCTCAACGACCTTGCGCACCTGAGCGAGAACCGAGCGGGGGTAGAGGTAGTCATTGCCGGTGAGGAAGAAAGTCTTCTTGCCCTCAGCTAATAACCTGTTTACAACGGGGTCAACCTGTTGATTGGGAACCGCACCCACATTCCACACGTTGGGTGTGCACTCATTGCCCTCATACGAAGCAGGCCAGATGTAGGGGGTGTTACCACGAGTGGCGATGATGTCCTTGATGGCCTCGCGCATATTTGACGCAACGCCACCTATCACGACATCCACCTGGTCTTCATTGACCAACTTGGATGCCACCTGTGCGCCGACAGCTGGGTCGGATGCACTGTCAACGATCACCAGTTCCACCGGTCGTCCCAAGATTCCACCGTTTGCGTTGATTTCATCGATGGTGAACTGGGCCACGGCCTGATTTGACTGACCGACAATGCCAAATGCACCGGTCAGATCTGTGAGCACTCCGACTTTGATGGGACTTGTGTCAACTTCCTCCTCTGCCGCCGCCTCAGTGGTCTCACTCTGAGTGGCGGTTGCTTCTGCTTCGGTCTCCGAAGCTGTATCCGAACTACTGCAGCCGGCAAGAACCAGCCCGACTGTTGCTAGGAGAGCAACGGACCGCAACGCGCCCCGTGATCCCACCGTCATACTTTTGCGTTTCATTTTTCCTCTTTTCTGTTGTGAATGGTGCGGCCTAATCACATGCCGCTTTTGAGTAGTCCATTTGGACGTAGTCGCATGAAGACGATTGCGCACAAAACGATCAGGATTTGCGCAGTGACCGGATTGATCAGAATCGACATGATGGAACCTGGGACTGCGATCGCTACCGCACCCACCACCGGCGCCGCGAAGCTGCCCAAACCACCCACCATGACAGCAATAAACATGGTGATCAGGTTGTCGAAACCTAGATTTGGATACAGAGTTTGAAGCGGAACGATCATGGCGCCAGCGAATCCGGCAAGTGCTGACCCAGTTGCATAGGTCCACGCGTACATCCACTTACGTGACACCCCAGATGCCGAGGCCAACTCAGGGTTATTGAGGGTGGCCCGAACTCTGAGGCCAACCGATGTCTTGATGAGAATCACAGCAGCGACGATCAACAATGCAACGGTGACCGCCATGATCACGATTCGCCACACGGGCAGTGTTGCACCGAAAATAACCCACGAGCTGCTGATGGGTGCCGGAACCGGAGACGCTTGTGTTGACATTGTGGTTCGAAGCCCTTCACGAATGATTAAACCAACCGCGAAAGTGGCGAGAAGCGCCCCTTGCGGATTGGCGTAGAACCTATGAATGACCGTGCGCTCCAGAAGCAACCCAAATGCACCAACCATGATAGGGGCGAGCAGTATTCCTAGAAGAACGCTTCCGAAAATTTCATAGGTGAGGTAGGCCGTTAACGCGCCAAGGAGGACAAATTCACCCTGACAAAGATTGAACACTTTCATCATGCCGACAATGACGGCCATTCCCATGACGAGTAATACCAAAATTGACGTCACACTCAATACATCAAATATGGAACGAGTCAGTGATGCATCCATGGTTACGCCACGAGTCCAGCAGCCTGCGCAGCTCGTTGCACTGCATCTGCTTGCCATGGTTGCAACACTTGGTCAGGCAGTACATCCCAGAACGGAGCAAGGGCATCCTGTACTGGAGTTCGCACTCCCGACATCGTTTCCAGCACGGCTAAACCACAAAATGGAACGTAGGTTGCCGAATACCCACCTTCATGACTCATGACCAGACGGCCCTGACACAGTGAATCTGCGGCATCCATGAGGCGCTGTGTCAGTGGGCGATATCCATTCGCGGTGACAATCATGCGTCCCAGTGGATCGGTCATGGCGGCATCAAATCCACTGGCCACCACAATCAAGTCTGGCTTAAATCTTTGTAGAGCTGGAATAACCACACGATCCATGGCCTCGAGATAGGCACCGTTACCGGAACCGGCGGGGAGAGGAACATTGATATTTGCTCCCACACCCTCATCAACACCTTGTTCATGAATGTGACCACTATCGGGAGGAAACAGACCATCTTGATGAATGGAGATTGTCAAGACATTCGGGTCTGAGTAAAAAACCTCTTGGGTACCGTTGCCATGATGAACATCCCAATCCACGACCGCAACTCGTTCAACATTGTGGTCCCGCATGGCCTTTCGAATTGCCACTCCGGAATTTGAAAATAGGCAAAACCCCATGCCTGTTTCAGGTCTAGCGTGATGCCCCGGAGGCCTGACCAGGGCATATGCATTGGCGACCTCACCGGTAAGGACGGCATTCACCGCCGCGATCGTGCCACCCGCCGCCATGAGTGCGATTTCAAATGAGCCATGTCCAAATGGGGAGAGACCGTCTCCTGCGTCCCCACCTTTTGGATCAGCACTGAGCTCGCGCATGTTGGTCACATGTGCCTGGTTGTGAACAAGGAGAAGGTCTTCCTCCGACGCAGGAGTAACCGCGAGACGCACCAAATGGTCTCCCAGCCCCGATACGTCAACCAGCGAGGCGAACCGAGTTTTACTTTCCGCACTTTCAAAATGTTGATGGGGCTGGGCGAATCCTCCGGGGGGAAATGCCCCGGCAGAAGTTCCAGTGTCATGCCAGCCGTAGATGTCCTTCCAGACGAACCCGGTTGTCACTGGCGGCTTCCACGCCTCACGTTGAGGTTTCCGATGTACTCACAATCGTCTCCCTCAACCTGCATCAAACTAACAACGTAAGGTCGAGACTATTGACTGACAGAGGTAACGTCAACGGGATTAGGCAAGAAAATGATTACAGTTTTGTTAACACTGTTAGGAAGAATCACTCATGGTCAATGTGCACCCCACGGCTACCCGTGAACATGACCATCTGCGAAACCGGCCAAGAGGAAACGACCGCTGCAACCAATTGTGACGTCAGCCGAGCCAGTCATGGAGTGGCTGGATTGCATGAGCCTCAAGGGGCTCGAGGAGATGAGACATGAAGATTCCCGATGCGCTCTAATGTATGCTGTGGCATGCATTAATGGTGTTTAAGTAATACCGCTGTGACATTATTAGCGCATGGCTACTCGTCCCGTACCGGCAAAAGTTGTTAATTCAGGCAAAGAACTTGGGGGCTACATCAGCACCTGGCGAAAACTGCGGGGGCTCACCATGTCCCAGGTCGCAGAGCGCGCAGGAATTACCCGGGACACCGTGAGCCGCCTGGAGCGGGGCGAGGTGACCGTGGGATTGGACACCTTCCTAGGGGTACTACGAGCTTTAGATCGACTTGATGCGGTCGTCGATTCACTAGATCCATTTGAAACCGACTTTGGTCGCGCCCGCGCCACTCAAATACTGCCCAAGCGAGTGCGCACATGAATGGTCAGGACCGAGCACGTTTCGCGCCAATCTCCGATCGATAGCGCACGAAATCCACTAACAATCTAAACCGTGCTCTCGCCTGACCTACCGCACTACGCGGACTGGAAGTTCTAGCCCGCAGCTTCAACGGGAGGTGAATCCGGAAGTGGCTCGCGTGGTGTTGCGGTGAAGTTGAACTCGCGTGCGTCACCTTCGCCAACAACATCGACGACAACAATGCTGCCCGGCTTGAGATCACCGAAGAGCAACTTCTCCGAAAGTGGATCCTCGAGATCGCGCTGAATGGTGCGGCGCAATGGTCGGGCACCCAAAGTCGAGTCGTAACCACGTTCGGCGAGCAGAGCCTTGGCCGCGGTGGTCAGCTCGATCGCCATGTCCATTTCCTGCAGACGCTTTTCCAAACCGGCAATCATGAGATCGACAATCTCAACGATCTCGTCTTGGCTGAGTTGGTGGAAGACAATGACATCGTCAATCCGGTTGAGGAACTCTGGACGGAAGTGCTGCTTGAGTTCTTGTTGCACCTTGCCCTTCATCTGCTCATACGCATTGCTTTCGTTGCCGTCCGGGGCGAAACCAAGGTTGAGGCCC
>CAITYI010000246.1 GCA_903896585.1 uncultured bacterium | reverse complement strand
CTCACTCTTGAGGATTCCTTCGGTCCGAAGGACGCGAAGTGCTTCGCGGATTGTGTGGCGACTCACGCCGTATTGCTCGGTTAACTCAAATTCGCCCGGGAAACTATTGGTGAATTCGCTGAGGTCGATCCGACGACGGAGGTCATCGCAAACCTGGGCCCACAGGGGGAGGGGGTGCGACCGATTTGGCGGCTTCGCTCCGTTGGTCCCTGCTGGCTCAGATGAGGGTCGCATTTACCCGCCTCTCCAACCTAGATGTCCCTGGGATCAGGGATCACGAGTTATCGGGTCCAATTGTACGGACATTCGGACATCTGAGGCAACCGGAATGGCAAATACGAATCTGGTGGCGAAAATCAGGGCGCGTGGGTCAATGGGGAGAGGTCCACCCCAATCGCCATCATCAATACTTCCGTCAGTCGCAGCCGTAGTGGTTCAGCCCGTGCGGAAATCTCTCGCTGCCGAGTCAGGTATTGCAGTCGACCCTCGGTTTTCTCGATGGGTATCGGTGGGTAACTAAAGGCTGCGAGGTCATAGGGCGAAGCTTGCATGTCTAATTCCCGAGTGCACACGGCAAGTTCAAAGCAATCGAGAACCAGGTCACCGGGTACCAGTGGCTGCAACCACATGCAATATTTATAGAGATCCATGTTGGCGTGCAGGCAACCGCGTTGATCTAGTTGTGTTTGATTCTCACGGGTGGGAATGAGTCCGGCTTCATTTGCGTTCAGTGGCGCAGCTTCAGGGGTGAAGAATCGGAAGGCATCAATATGGGTGCAGCGCAGCCCTACCTGTTCCACGGTGTTCGCGATCTGTTGGGGGCTGAGCCTTAATGGGTCAGGGTGACGAATCTCGTTGACGGGTGACTGATAGACCATGGCCCACTCGTGCAGTCCGAAGCAATTGAAAGAGGGATTGCGGGTTTGAATTCCCGTGAGCAACTCAATAACAAACTCAATGCGTCGGCGGTGTTTGCTGATGTATCCAGGATCAATTGTGAATGCGTCACCGGTGCGAATGAATGCACTGTGTTCGGCATTGAAGTCTTCATTGACTTCAATATCCCACCCAAACCCGGGAAACCATTGCTCTAATTTGGCGGGGGAGTACGGGTAGTACTCAAAGAGAAAATCAAGTACAGGTTCGCGTTCGCCGGTGACTTTGCGCTGTTTGCGCGCGAGCGTCCAGCGCTCTGCTCGTTCCCGGTGCGCTTGCTGGTGGTGATTCCATTCGGTGTGGGTGATAACTGGGTTCACGTATCTCGAATCATGTGTAGCGAATCATGTGTAGCGAACCTGGTGCAAACCCACAGCGGCGCATCCGGCAAGGAATGGTCCAAGGCCAAATGCACTGATCGGATCGAGTGCTCCAGCACCTCGTACCTTGCCGGCAGCCGCCATGGCTGCCGCCCATGCGAGTAACTCGGCGGTGAGTGGATACGGCGCCGGGCCTTCGACCTGCACCGTTTCAAGGGGGCGACCAACGAGGTCTCGCACTCTGGCAACGGCAATGCTGGTGCCGCGGAAAAGATCCGATCCGGTTGGCCCTTCACCGGTTGTGCCCATGGCCCTGTCGGTTACGCGCTGGTTGAGGGCAGATGATCCCGGTATTTTGTTGAACACCTGTGTGACCCGGGCAACCTTGGAAATCGGCTTACTCCACTTACCGGCCCAGCCCAGGAACACGTTGACATCAAGGAGTGAGGGTGACATGGCGGGAAGGCCGAATTGCTCGGTGCCACCAATGCTGATGCCGCCAACTTTTTTTCCATCGACAAGGGTGAATTCACCGAACTCGGT
>CAITYI010000245.1 GCA_903896585.1 uncultured bacterium | reverse complement strand
GCATCGACCCGGCGTTCTTCTGCAAGGTCATCGATCAGCACCAAAATTGCTCCCGAACTTAATGGAGCAACTCGTATGCGCAATTCCAGTAGTTCTCTTCCGAGGGGTGGGCGGCGGACCCGAAGTGTTTGTTCGCGTGCAGAGCCGTCCTCGGCAACTTTGCCCACAATTTCCACAATGTCCGAAACCGCAACCGAATTGTGGTTCACAATGCCCAGGGTCAGGGCCCGGGCGCTGGCTCGAAGGACGGTTCCGTCGGCAGAAACCACCAAGGATGCTGATGGAATAATGGAGAGGATTCGGGCTGTTTCTTCGGAGACCGCAGGGTAAATTGCCGAGGCCCTCAAGGAGTCGTCTTCGGCTGCGTCCGTCTCACGTAAGGCCACATCTCACAGGATAGGGCGCTCCGCCCGTCACGCTGGTCCACCCGCCCGGTGAACACGCCAGAGTTAGCACAACATTCCACCAATTGCTCCTGCTGTTCACCCTCCGTTAGCCGGGGATTCATTCCCGGGCCCACTGTGGCCAGAAAAGTGCCCCCAGATCGTTTGTGAGCCCCAGTGGGAATCGCGGAATTCGTAGCGCGGCGTAAAGTTGTCCTGACAACGGAGATGGAGTCACCATGCGACAGGCTGATAGCGATCAACTTGAGACCATTAATGCCGACCTGGTCGAGGTCACCCGCCTCGTAGGTTCTGCCATGAACCGGGCAACGCAGGCCCTTCTCGATGCCGACCTGCAGCTTGCCGAAGCGGTCATCGACTTTGATGCCAAGGTGGACATCCTGACCGCGAGTATCGAAGAGCGCTGCTTTGAGTTAGTTGCCCTGAAGACATCCACCGGTGCGGATCTGCGCAGCATTTTAGGCAGCATGAAGATGTCAAGTTCGCTTGAACGAATGGGGGATCTGGCCGAGCATGTTGCTAAGCAGGCCCGCATGCGTCACCCCAAAGTGGCAGTACCACAGGAGGTGCGAGGAACTTTCGCCGAAATGGGTGGACTCGCTGAAGCAATTGTGAACAAGACCGGATCAGTAATTGCCACTAAAGACGTCAGCATGTGTGCAGACATCGCTCGCCATGACGAAGACATGGATCGACTTCACCGCGAGTTGTTTACCATTGTGTTGTCGCCATCGTGGAAATACGGTGTAGAAGAAGCAATCGATGTCACTCTGCTTTCACGTTTCTATGAACGCTATGCCGATCATGCTGTCTCGGTGTCCAAGCGGGTGGTCACCATCGTGACCGGTGAACCCTATGTCGCTGTCTCGTTGGTCAACTAGAAAGAGCCGCCCGCCATGCTTCCCGAGCGCATTGCCGTTCTCTCAATTCACACTTCACCGCTGGATCAACCCGGTACAGGTGACGCTGGTGGAATGAACGTCTATGTGGTGGAAACAGCCAAAAGACTCGCACAGTCAGGGGTTGAGGTAGACATCTTTACGCGCGCTTCATCCTCGGCACTACCAGCAAAAGTCGAAATGGCGCCCGGGGTAACCGTCCAGCACATCACGGCCGGCCCGTATGAAGGACTGATGAAAAATGACCTTCCCGGTCAACTGTGCGCGGTGACCGCTGGCGTAATGCGTGTTGAAGCCGCCCGGCCCGAGGGATACTACGGACTCATTCACTCCCACTATTGGTTATCCGGCCAAGTTGGTTGGCTCGCATCTGAAAGATGGCGCGTTCCATTAGTGCACACCATGCACACCATGGGTCGAGTGAAGAACCTTGATATTGCTCAAGGAGACAAGCCCGAGCCGGAAATGCGCATTATTGGTGAACAACAGGTTGTCGATGTCGCACAACGACTTGTGGCCAACACCGAAGTCGAGTCCCAACAATTGGTGGATTTGTATTCGGCAAACCCTGATCGAATTGATGTGGTCAACCCCGGCGTTGACCTCGCCATGTTTTCCCCTGGGCCCAAATCCCGTGCTCGCAAAGAACTCGGTGTTCCATTGGATTCCACTGTTCTGCTGTACGTCGGCAGAATTCAACCGCTGAAGGCCCCCGATATTTTGATCCGGGCAGCAGCGGAGCTCATTGCCATGCGACCAGAATTACGAAGTTCACTGGTAGTTGTGATTTGCGGGGGCGCGTCTGGGAGTGGACTTGAGCACCCCGAATCCCTCGCAAATTTAGCTGTGGAACTGGGTATCAGCGATCTTGTCCGTTTCGAATTACCCGGTGCGCGCGAGACATTGGTGAGTTGGTACCGAGCTGCTGACCTCACCGTGGTTCCTTCCTACTCGGAATCCTTCGGTTTGGTGGCCATTGAGTCACAGGCCTGCGGCACCCCCGTCATTGCTGCGGCCGTGGGTGGATTAACCACCGCAGTCGCGGATAACGTGAGTGGTCGCTTAATCCAAGGACACAACCCAATTGCCTATGCCCATGTGCTTAATCAACTGATTTTGAATCCGGTCTACCGCAAGGAATTGTCAGCGGGTGCGCGCATGCATGCTGCCGGTTTTGGGTGGGAAAACACCACTGCGGGACTACTCAAGTCATACACGCTTGCGCTGCAGTCTTATGCCACCTCACAGGAAGTAGTGAGGAAGTAATGAGCAATGGAAGCTAATACCCTGCAATCCCAATCAATCGCCGTGATTGAGGACTACTTGAACCAAGCTGGCTTACTTTTTGAACGAGCCAACAATGTAGTGGTCGTGACAATTCCTGGTGAGAAGAAACTCACCACAACCTGTTCACTCAGTGTGGGTATTAACGCCTTGACCATCAATGCTTTTGTGGCCCGTCATCCTGATGAAAATACTGAGGACGTGTATCACTGGATACTCGAACGCAATCTGAAAATGTATGGCGTTTCATTTGCAATTGATTCACACGGCGATATCTATCTGGCGGGGAAAGTTCCACTGATCTCACTTGATTCTGCGGAAGTTGATCGACTAATCGGCTGCGTGGCTGAGTACTCGGACAACTCCTTCAACACAATCCTGGAACTTGGCTTCGCCACCGCCATCAAGAAGGAATATGACTGGCGGATCTCCCGGGGTGAATCCACCGCGAATCTCGCAGCATTTGCCCACATTCTGGAGATACCGGACTAGTCCGGCAAGATAGGTGCATGGCTGACACCGTCTATACCTTGATTTTGCTTCGCCACGGAGAATCTGAGTGGAATGAGAAGAACCTTTTCACCGGTTGGGTGGATGTTGACCTCACCGACAAGGGCCGCCAGGAAGCGACCCGCGGTGGGGAGCTCATCAAGGCCGCTGGACTGAACCCGGATGTAGTCCTCACCTCACTCCTGCAGCGTGCCATTAAGACTTCGCAACTCGCACTCAGCGCCGCTGAGCGACTTTGGATTCCGGTCGTGCGAACTTGGCGACTCAATGAACGCCACTACGGTGCACTGCAGGGTAAAGACAAAGCGCAAACTTTGGCGGAGTACGGCGAAGAGCAATTCATGCTTTGGCGAAGGTCCTACGACACTCCCCCTCCACCCATTGATCCACAGAATGAATTCGCCCAGAATTCCGATCCGCGCTACTCCGACCTTCCTCCAGAAACTGTGCCCACAACCGAGTGCCTTGCAGATGTTGTAGACAGGTTGATTCCTTTTTGGGAAGACGTGATCGTGGCAGAGCATCTACGCAAGAACGAATGTGTGCTCGTTGTTGCGCACGGAAATTCACTGCGCGCTTTGGTCAAGCACCTCGATGGAATCTCCGATTCGGATATTGCCTCTCTGAATATCCCCACCGGCATCCCGTTGGTGTATCGACTGGATGCGAACCTCAGACCACTTGTCCCCGGCGGCGAATACCTTGACCCCGAGGCCGCGAAAGAAGCAGCGGCCGCTGTTGCTCAGCAGGGTAAGAAGTAGGTATCCGGAACATGTCACTTCACGGCCGCACCGACCGGCTCGAGCTCGACGACGCTGATATTCGCGAATGGGAAGCCGTGGTGCTGGAAACAGATCCCGAGCTGGGAATAGTTCTCGACCGTTCGGCCTTCTATCCCGGTGGCGGTGGTCAGCCACCCGATCACGGTGTCCTGCTGTGGAACGGTGTGCAAACGCGGGTTATCGATATTCGTCGTAAAGATGACCTGTGGTTGATCCCCGCAGAGGGTGATCCCATTCCGCCGGTAGGCACCAAAGTTCACGGTGCATTGGAAAATGTTCGGCGCTTTGCTTTGATGCGCACGCACTCGGGATTGCACCTACTCTCGGGTGTGGTTTTCCGCGACTTTGGTGCGTTGGTCACCGGATCTAATATGGATCCGCTCAACGGAAGATTAGATTTCAATCTGGATGCAATCCCCGAGGGATTCAAAGAAGCCGTTGAGCAGGCATGCAATAGTGAAGTGGCCCAAAATCGAGCAATTACCACCTATGAACTTGGTCGTGAGGAAGCATTTGCAATTCCTGACATTATTCGCACGGCCACAAATCTTTTACCGCCCACTATTGAAATTGTGCGAATCGTGGACATTAATGGACTCGATGTCCAAGCCGATGGCGGAACCCACGTGGCGAGCACGAGTCAGATTGGTGTCATGAAAGTGGTCAAGATTGAAAACAAGGGCAAAGGGTTCCGTCGAATCCGCATTGCCTTAGAAAACTAAAATTTGCGCCCGGTGATCTCAATCATTTTGGGACGAATATCGAATAGGTAAATCAATGCGATAACGGTGCCCGCAATCCCAAAAATTGACATGGTCAAATTCGGAGCCAATCCGGCGAGGAGCGATACCGCGGTTAATGCCACCCAAAGTATTTTGGATTGGCGGCCAATTACCGGGAAATAGTCGGCGGGACGACGCAGGCAATCAACAAGAGCAAAGGCTTTCACTCCCAGTAAAATCGCCCACAGAATAAGAATGATGATCTCGTCTAGTCCCATGTTGAAATGCTAACCGACTCCCACAAATACTGCGAGCCCCGCCTATTGGCAGGGCTCGCAGCACAGAGCTGATTTTTGAACGTGGGTGACTAGACGCCCACTGCTTCGCGAACAAGGGTGACCGTGTGGGTTGCGCTGTTGCGCACCTTGGTGGCAGTCTGAGTGGCCGCCAACACCGAATCCGAAGCGGCATTCTTGACCACACCGGCCAGATCGTTCAGCGCCGTGAAATCGACCTGGGGACGATCGAACTTGGGAAGATCAAATTTCGGTAGATCGAACTTAGGTAGATCGAACTTGGGAAGGTCGAACTTGGGAAGATCGAACTT
>CAITYI010000244.1 GCA_903896585.1 uncultured bacterium | reverse complement strand
GGCTCCCCCGTGGTGGACATAGCCGGCATAGACCCCTTCGGCAGGGATGACAAGGTGCTGGCTGCTATCCCACTTGAGGTTTGCCGTGGGATAGCCGAGTTGCCGACCACGCTGGTCTCCGTAGACAACTTCCCCTGCCAATGTGAACGGGTGACCTAGGAGCGCCTGAGCTTGCGGGATTTCTCCGGCTCGGAGATGAGCACGAATTCGACTTGAAGAAACTGGAGAAGACCCGCCGGAGAGGTCGACTTTCGTCACAGAAAATGAGTACTTATCTCCCAAATTACGCAGCGTGTCTACCGTGCCGCTCGCGCGATGCCCAAAGGTGAAATTCCCTCCCACAACCACCGCACCAACATTGAGCTCTTGCACCAGTGTCTGTTCAACGAACTCCTCACTTGATTGCTCACTCACCTCTGGAGTGAAATTGAGGACATGCACTCGATCCACACCGGAATTGGTGAGCAATACTTTGCGCTGCTCCAGTGTCCCAATCATTTGGGGGGCTTGGTCAGGTCGAACTACCCGCAGGGGATGCGGATCAAATGTGATTGCAATGAGTTCACTCGAGTCAGATTGTGCGATTTGTCGCCCTTGGGTAATCACGTGTTGGTGTCCAAGGTGAACGCCATCAAATACGCCAATGCACGCCACCGGTCGATTGGGATTCACTACTCAAGAATATGCACTCATGACACGCCAATGAACACGGCGCGGTATTTCATGCCCTGCGGACCGTTACTGACAAGGGCGAGCAACTCACCCTCGGCATCTAGGAGAGCCAGAATGTCGCGCTCAGGGAGTTCCATACTTGGAATTCGTTGACCCATGCTGATCTTTTCCCGGAGTTCGTTGTTGACGGTGACGCAGGGCCACACCAACTCGGCCACCTGCCCCATGGTGCAAACCTGATCACATGGCGTCTCGCTCCGATCAAGTTCTGACAAAGTTACCGAATTCTCAAGGTCAAATGGTCCAGATGAAATTCGCCTCAATGCCACCAGATGGGCGCCAACACCTAACTCAACACCAAGATCGCGCGCAATCGCTCGCACGAACGTTCCCGCTGAACAGTCCACGACAATCTCGATATCGGTATAGGGAGCCTCTCGCTGTATTCGACCTATCTCGATGGAGTGCACTTCAACAGTGCGAGCAGCAAGATCCACAGGTTTCCCCGACCGGACGATTTCGTGAGCCCTGCGACCATTCACTCTCACCGCACTGACTGAACTCGGAACTTGCTCGATCATGCCAACCTGCCCGCCAAGAGACCGCACAATCAAACTCTCTGACAAAAATCCAGTGTCGGTCACTACTGATAGCTCGCCTTCTGAATCATCTGTACTGGTAGAGGCACCTAATCTGATTGTGGCTTGATACCGTTTTGTGGATAACATCAAATGTCCGAGCATGCGGGTGGCATCGTTAATGCCAATGATGAGAACACCCGTTGCCATGGGATCAAGTGTTCCTGCATGTCCGACTTTTCTGGTGTTGAATACCCGGCGAACTCTCGCAACAACATCGTGAGAGGTCATGCCACTTGGTTTGTCTAGAACAAGTATCCCGCTAATTGTCATTCGCGATAAGGATTTGATTCGCCCGCGTATTTGGCCTTTTCCGCTTGTTCGTGTACTCGAGCATCGTCTTCAGCGGCCGCCCGCAACAGGTCTTCAACGTGAGCAGCATTTTCCGGGATGGCATCCAGAACGAATTCCAAGGTAGGTGTAAACTTGACGCCCGTTCCTTTGCCCACTTCGGTGCGAAGCATCCCCTTGCTTGACGCAAGAGCTGCCGCGGTTGATTCCCGATCTGCGTCGGAGCCATACACGGTGTAGAAAACCGAGGCATCGCGAAGATCAGGGGTTAACCGAACATCGGTGATCGTGATAAACCCTAAACGCGGGTCTTTCACTCGGTGCTCAAGTGCCTGCGCCACGATCACTTTTATGCGATCGGCAAGTTTACGCGCTCGCGCTTCACTCCCCATGGAATCGTCCTATCTCTACTTACGCGGAATCTCACGCATTTCAAAAGTTTCAATGACGTCATCCACCTTGACGTCTTGGTAGGAACCGAGATTAATGCCGCACTCGAAACCTTCACGGACTTCAGTGACGTCGTCTTTGAAGCGCCG
>CAITYI010000243.1 GCA_903896585.1 uncultured bacterium | reverse complement strand
GGTGCTGGTGTGGGTGCCTTTGCTGGCGCTGGCGACTCTGCCACCACGCTGGGCCATGGATCCTGCGCCACCGCTTCAGCTCTGGAGACTTCGCGACGCTTCCACCAGAGAAATCCAGATACGGCTGCTCCTACCAATGACACCAAGATGATCAAACGCTTCATGCCTTAAATGTAACAAGGGGGCAGCTCGCTCGCTCAGGGATTACCGATTCTTTCCCAAGTACGTGAGAAATTGGTCCTTAACCCGCTCTTTGAGGAATGCGGACTGGTCAGACGGGGATAGCGTCAGCGCATATTCACACACGCGCGACCAAGCAATTCCAATGGCGCGAGTGAGAGAGGCGGCAACCGTCGCAGAGATTGCTGAACCGGCAATCTGGCCACCTGGGATGAAACGCAAAAGTTGCGTAACGGCATAGCGCCCGGCTTGAGTGGCTCCGCCCGTCAAAATAGCGGCTCCAGCAATACTCAAAGCACGAGACCGTGACTGTGGCAGTCCATAAATCGCCGTGATGCGGGCGATCATGGCTACTTGATTCGGCACGAGCAATGCGGCATCTGCAATTGGAATTGGTACGGCACCAATTCCTCCCGAAACGAGCGCCGCCTGCTTAATGACCGCGGCGGCGGCCTCTTTTTTTCGACGCACATCCACCTGTTGCGCAGCCGTTAATGCATTCGCAACGGCTTCAGGAATAACCTGGTGGGTGGCACCAACAAGCTCCACTAATCCGAAGACAATTGATTGGAGAAATGGATCTGCCAATGCATTTGTCAAGTACACCGTGCCATTGACTTGCGTTGGAATATTTAGTGATTCAATGTAATGCGCGAACTCGATAGCATCTGGATGAATAACAAACTCACCATCAATGTGCTGTGCTGGCACTTGAGTCATGACAATTATCACGGGTAGACCCATGGCACGTAAGGCCCTGATGAAATCGGCTTGAGCATTTTCGAATCGTCGATCAGACCATCGAACCAGGTACCACACGGCGTGAATTCGCTGATCAATTGGTTCCGAATTTTTGGTTTGTACGATTCGCTCCAAACCGGCAAGAATGGAATCACCCGAGGTACCCGTCTCGAAGCCTTCAGAGTCAAAAACTCCCAAGAATCCATTTGAGTGGAGGTAATAGTTCAGACCTTTTGTCACTGGTCTACCGATACCGGTTGGGGCAACAGTCTGTCCGAAGACCGCATTAATCAGCGTAGATTTGCCGCTGCCGGTTTTGCCAAAAACTGCAAGGTTGAATCGCCCAATTTCGTTGTAAGCATCTGCAAACTCTTTATGGAATAACTGCACAATTCCTTCAGGGAGCAACTCCTTGTTCTGAGCTGATTCGGACATATCTTGACTCTACAGTGACAAATCCAACTCAAGGTGGATAAACCTGCTCCCGCCGCTTGGTTCATGGTCGGGTTATTGTGGGGAACGTGACCAAGGTTGTTTCTCAACATCGGGGGCGATCCCTTGTGGTTTTGGCCATCGGGATTGCGATCGCCATTAGCGCGATTGCGTTTATCTCAAACAGGCTTCCCAACGATGTCCGTGAGGAATTCCTTGGCGCCCCGGTCATGGTTCCGGTGGAATACGCTGAACTCATTCGAGATGCTTCCAAGCGTTGCCCCGCCGTACCTATTGATATTTTCGCGGCACAATTGCATGCAGAAAGTGGGTGGGACCCAGATGCGGTGAGCCGAGCAGGCGCACAGGGGATCGCCCAATTCATGCCGCCCACGTGGGAGCAGTACGGCCTTGATGCTGACGCTGATGGAATAGCAGACGTATGGAATCCGGTTGATGCGATACATAGTGCTGCCGCGCTAAATTGCGTTAACCGCAAACTAATAGTCGAAGTCTCTGGAAAAAGATTGCACAACATACTTGCTGCCTACAACGCGGGTTTTGGTTCGGTACGCAAGTATGACGGGGTGCCACCGTTTCCCGAAACAGAGAACTACGTGGAAAAAATCCTGAAAAACAGCAAAACACTCACGTGGGAGTAGCTCAGCGCCGGCGTTACTTGAAGACGACTATTTGATGACCACGATTGATTGAAGGTTCTCGGCAACGAGACGACCGTCGGGTGTCCACAATCTGCGAAGTTCACTGGTGAAACCACCGTATGCGGAACTCACTGACGACTCGAGTAACAACGGCGAGCGCTCCATGTGAACAGGTTCAATTGTGCCCGGGTCGATCAGGAGGTGCACGCTGTATGCCACCGTGGCCATCGGATGCATGGAGTCCATCAGCGTGAGGGATGCTGGCCACCAGCCATCGATAATCCCCATGAGTTCGGCGGCGGACCAGTGGTCCCCCTCCCGAGTTTTCGAAGGCAGGCGGATCCATCCCAATGACGTGGCTAGATCACCCGCCGTGGGCAATGGGGAAATTGGTCGGAATTCGAGCTGTCTGGTGAACTCAGGAGCAAATGGGGGGCCAACCGGTGCGATCGGCGTGGACTCAACAGGTGCCACCGCGGGCATGCGCGCGGTGCCCCACTCACTTAAATCTGGAGTTATTACCACGTCTCGCTGCGCACCTGTGATGATCTGCGATTGAGCTACCGGCACGCGATCTTGGGCTCGGGTAACGGTGACGGCCCAGGTCGATAGAGCCGAACCTTCTCGAAGGCACTGCGTCTGCATCAGGTAATCGCCTACTGTCACCGGCTCCATAATTTGCGCTGACAGAGTGCGAAGTGCACGTGATGGATCTTCAAGCTGTTCAACGTGTTCCGCCATGGCAGTGATGGTGTACCCACCCCAGGCACCCCGTCCTTGCCGCCAGCCTTCGGGAACAGACCACTCATTAACCGAATTCATTAAATTAGGCACTGGCTGGCTGAGCACTTTCTAAGGATCCGGTACCTGCATTGGAATCAGTCTCAACAGAATTTGTGCCGCTGACCAATGCCGACTTCTTGACCCATTTGGACCACGGAATATTCCATAAACCACCGGGACCGTTCCACGGCTCCACCGTGTTACCGCCCGTACTAGTGAAGTAGACGATGTCACCGGGAATAGTGTTCTTGTAAAACCACTCGGCATCTTGTTCATACATATTCGTGCATCCATGGGATCCGTTGTACCGACCGAGTCGACTGTAAGCCCACGGTGCGGAATGAATGAATTCACCCGTCGGGGTAAGCCGGGTATTCCAAGGGGCTTCCAATTCGTATTGATCCTCTGGCGCCGTAAGACCAAGCGACTCACTTCGGTAAATCTTGTTAGGCTCCTTTGAAGTGCTTACCACCTTGGTTCCATTGCGAGTTTCCCAATCTGCCTTTCCTAATGAGACCGGAAATGTGTGCACTTTTTTGCCATCGATATAAACATTCATTTTCTTGGTCGCGCCATCAACTTTCGCGATGAATTCACGGGCTGTGTTGAATTGGAATGTCTTATTGAGTTGCTTAGAGCCGATAAGAAAAGTGGGCCCTGATTTTCCCAGCACAACTCGATCCAAATCAGAAACAATTCGAATTTTGGCATTTCCCGGCCAATAATCTTTTGGTCGGAAAACTGCGGATCGATCACTTACCCAACCCCAGGCCCCCGCAACTGGCCTGATAACTCCGCGGCCAATCTGAGCGGAGACCACCAAGTGCCGCTCTACCGCTGCTTTATTAGAGATATCCCGGGAGAAAGTTATTTTTGGCAGTGTTCCCACCCCGACAGAGCGCCTCGCGGCATCAATACCCAAGGAATTACTCGCGGCATTGAAACTCGCAGCCACCATTGCTCTGGGTGAAGGAAGTTTTGCAGGTTTATCCCGATCTAGCCTTTGCGGAATTTCTGTTGTTCCAATTGCCGGGCCGGCCACCTCAGATGTTCCGGTGATGCTCAAAGTTCCAGAACTCGTGGTCTGCGTTTCAATGGCACGCAAATACACGCCATAGGTTCGCAGGGGTTTCAAGTTTGTCAGATTGCAGGTTGCCAGCATGGCTGCAATATTTTCGGCGCTAGGCTGCTCACACACCCACCACGTTGTCGCATCAAGTGACAATTCGTATGAGATGACAGATGGCACAGCGCCCCCGAATAATTCAGGATTGAGCGGCTGATAGTTAATGCTCAAGGAATCCTGAGTGGCTCCGGGTCGAACACTGACAATGACGGGTGTGACCGACGCAATGGATACAGCCGGCGTGGGCACTTGGGGAGCAATCGGTGCCGTGGGCTCGCCGGTGTCATTCGTCACAATCACTGCCATGCTGCCCGAAGGCATGAAACCAATAAGTAGTGCCACTGCACCAGTGAGCGCAATTGCCCGCACTACTCCCCGCATGGCCTATCTCCCCTATTTAACGCTGCCGTATTTAACCCAATTTTTAACTTCAGGAACCAACTCGATCGTTATTCACACCCGGTCGCACTTCTGCGGCATCCCCGCAGAAATTCGCCCCAGAAGAATAAGTGCTCCCAAGGATGAGCGCCCCCAAGGATAGGCACAGTGCCCTGCATTTGAAAAATCCGACTGAAAAGACGCTCAACAAGCCTCAACAGGCCGCAACAAACATGGTGATCGGGCCTGTTCTAGAACGGCACTATTTGACGATCCTCCCACAGCAATCCCGTGAGCGGAAAATCGCGAGCCCCCACAATTTCGGCTCGCTGAGCAAGGTCGGAATTGGCCAGCCAGTAAATGGTGTCGGCACCTTCATCTGCCGATCTTTCAGCATTGGGACCACCCATATTTGTCCGACAGTGATTGGGGCACATTGCATCAACGAGAACTCCACGTTCTCCCCAACCTGTCTCGGCGGCAAAATTACGGGTGAGCGCATTGACCGCCGCTTTGCTCACGCGATAGGGGGCTAATCCCCCCGCCGTCCCTGGTCCGGTGAAGCGACCCAGACACGCTGAAACGGTGACTATCCGTCCGGATCGGCGGGCCACCATAGGTGGGCCGAAAACCCTCAATGTGTTCCACACCCCCGTGAGATTGATGTCCAGTACTCGGTTCCATTCTGCGGGGTCAGTCCTCAACGTTTTGGACATGCGATCACTCATGACACCTGCACTCGCCACAATAATGTCGGGCTCGGCCAGCGCACCAAGTGAGTCGGCAAGCTCCTGCATTGCTTGGTGGTCGGCGACATTGGCGCCATTTCCCACCGCATCTATGCCCTGCGCTTGCAGAAGTTCAGCAGCGCGTTGGCCCGACTCCGGTGTTTGACCCAAAAGGACAACCGTGGCTCCTGCTCTGCCCAGTGCCGCACCAGCGGCAAACCCAATCCCCTGGGCACCCCCGGTAATTACCGCCAATTTTCCTTCCATCCACTAACTCTCTCGCACATTTCCGGCGCATGCATGTCCTTGAGCACGCCCTGAGAGGAGAATCACCTGACCCACGGTAGGGAATAAACCACAAACGCCTTAGGCTAAGGCCGCACTTAGGTCGCCGGTGAGAGGAAAAATCGTGGCTACAGAGCCCCCCGACCAATTTGGCCCCAATGACTGGTTGGTTGATGAGCTCTACCAGCAATTTCTCATTGATCGAAATTCCGTTGATCCGGCATGGTGGGAATTCTTCGCCGACTACACGCCCACCGAGAGTCCCACACCGACAGGGGACCCAGTTACCCCCCGAGAGACGGCACCCGAACCCGAACCCGAACCCGAACCGGTACTGATTGAACCGGTACTCATTGAACCGGTACTCATTGAACCGGTACTCATTGAACCGGTACTCATTGAACCGACTAATCAGGTCGAACGACTCAAAGGTGCCTCTGCCCGCGTGGTAGCGAATATGGAGGAAAGCCTCACGGTTCCAACCGCAACCAGTGTGCGCTCCATGCCGGTGAAATTGCTATTTGACAATCGCACGGTAATAAATAATCACCTCACCCGTGGTCGAGGTGGAAAGGTGTCATTTACCCATCTCATTGCCTATGCAGTCGTCCAGGCGATCAAGTCTCAGCCCACCATGAATTTCTCTTATGCCGAACTAGACGGCAAGCCTGCTGTCTCAAAAAATGAAGCAATCAATTTCGGTCTGGCAATTGATATTGCAAAACCCGATGGCACGCGCCAGTTACTCGTTCCCAATATCAAGGGTGCACAAGACATGGACTTTGCCAGTTTTTGGGCAAACTATGAAGATATTGTGCGTAAGGCACGCGCAAATAAACTCACGGTCGAGGACTTTGCTGACACCACAGTGAGTCTCACAAATCCTGGAACTATCGGCACCAACCATTCAATTCCTCGACTCGTTGTTGGGCAAGGATGCATTGTTGGTGTTGGCTCCATGGAATATCCCGCTGAGTGGCAGGGCGCTTCAGAGGAAACCATTGCTCGAAATGCTGTTTCGAAAATCCTGACCCTGACATCAACATACGATCACAGAATTATTCAAGGAGCCCAATCAGGCGAGTTCCTTAAACGAATTAACGAACTTCTTTTGGGTGAACACCATTTCTTTGACAATATTTTCCGGGACCTGCGCATTCCCTATGAACCTATTCGTTGGGCACAGGACGTTTCAGCTAGTCACGAGACCGATCTGGACAAGAACGTTCGAGTACAAGAAGTTATTCACGCATATCGAGTTCGCGGGCATCTCATGGCTGACACAGACCCACTTGAATACGCCCAGCGCACGCACCCCGACCTAGACGTGCTTTCCCACGGTTTGACCCTCTGGGATTTGGATCGTGAATTCGCCACCGGTGGATTCGGTGGGCAGCCACTCATGAAATTGCGGCGCATTCTGGGTGTCTTGAGGGATTCGTACACCCGAACTGTTGGCATTGAGTACATGCACATCCAGGATCCTGTCGAGCGTAAGTGGATGCAGGACCGAGTGGAGATCCCACATGTTAAACCGGCACCAGCCGACCAGTTGCGAATCTTGCGAAAACTTAACGCGGCCGAAGCTTTCGAGTCTTTTCTGCAGACCAAATATGTGGGGCAAAAACGGTTCTCACTTGAAGGTTCAGAATCATTAATTCCGATGCTGGATGAAATCTTGGCTCAATCCGCTGACAATGAAATTCTTGAGGTCGCTATTGGAATGCCGCATCGAGGTCGACTCAATGTCTTGTCCAACATTGCGGGCAAGTCATATGGACAAATATTCAAGGAATTTGAAGGTGAATACGCTGAGAACTCTGTCCAAGGATCAGGCGATGTTAAGTACCACCTTGGTACCACCGGATCATTTGTTTCTGCTCAAGGCAACTACACCTCGGTGTACCTGGCAGCAAATCCCTCACACCTCGAAGCCGTTGATCCGGTACTTGAGGGAATCGTTCGAGCTAAACAGGACTTACTCCCACCGGAAAGACGCTACGACATTTTGCCCGTCCTCATACATGGAGACGCCGCCTTTGCCGGCCAGGGTGTGGTCGCAGAGACCCTCCAACTTTCTCAACTACAGGGCTACCGCACGGGCGGAACCATCCACATTGTGGTGAATAACCAAGTTGGATTTACCACATCACCTCGGTACAGCAGATCCTCCGTTTATTCCACCGATGTTGCCCGCATGATTCAAGCGCCAATTTTTCACGTCAATGGCGATGACCCTGAGGCGGTCATTTACGTTTCACAATTGGCATTTGACTTCCGGCAAGCGTTTAGCAAGGACGTGGTCATTGATCTTGTCTGTTACCGACGTCGTGGACACAATGAAGCCGATGATCCTTCACTTACCCAGCCCCTCATGTACTCGATCATTGATAACAAGCGATCAGTTCGCAAGCACTACACCGAATCGTTAATCGGCCGAGGCGATATTTCAGTGGAAGAAGCTGAAGAAGTACTCAAACACTTCCAGGAACAACTCGAGCTGGTATTCCAAGAGACCCGTACAAGCGAAACTGCAGCTGAATTCACGCAGAACGCAAAAGATATTTTGGAAACGGGCCAACTTGACCTGGTTCCTCAAACTCCCAGCCAAGACGTTGACACCAGCATCACCCCGGAACAAATCGAAACAATTATTCAATCGCAATTGACTCTGCCTGAGGGATTCAATGTCCATCCACGACTTGCTCCACAGCTGCAGCGGAGAGCTCAAATGGTGCAGGACAACACAATCGATTGGGGTATGGCTGAAGCAATGGCGGTTGGCTCCCTTCTCATGGAAGGTCGCACCGTTCGGTTAGCCGGGCAAGATTCGCGGCGCGGTACTTTCGGGCATCGACATATGGTGATTGTTGACAAAGAAACTGGATGGCAATACAAACCCCTCAAACAGTGCTACCGCGATGGCGGGAAACTGTATGTGTATGACTCCTCACTCAGTGAATATGCTGCGTTGGGATTTGAATATGGCTACTCGGTAGCACGGCCTGATGCCCTCGTCATGTGGGAAGGTCAATTTGGTGACTTTGTCAACGGAGCGCAAACAATTATCGATGAATTTATTTCATCGGGTGAGCAGAAATGGGGTCAACGTTCATCGGTAACCCTGCTCCTTCCACACGGCCAAGAAGGCCAAGGACCTGATCACAGCAGTGGACGAGTTGAAAGGTTCCTGCAGTTGTGTGCACAGGACAACATGTCGGTGGCAATGCCGAGCACACCTGCGTCCTATTTCCATTTACTTCGCTGGCAGGTACTTGGACGCCTGTCCCGGCCTTTGATTTGCTTTACGCCGAAATCACTCTTGCGCTCCAAGTACTCCGTCTCCAGCGTTGAAGACTTCACCACCGGGGTTTTCAGGCCATTCCTCCCCGACACCCAAATTACGGGGTCCACCACGAAGCGAGTTCTGATCTGTAGCGGCAAGGTGTATTTCGATCTTCTTGCTTACCGAGAACAGCATGGAATCACCGATACAGCGATTGTTCGTCTTGAGCGGTTGTATCCACTGCCGGGCGTCAGTCTTCCCGCAATGGCAGTTCAATACCCGGATGCGGATATCCGCTGGGTTCAAGAGGAACCCGCAAACCAAGGCGCCTGGTCATTCATTGCACTCAGCGTTCCGCAAATGATTAATCGCGCTGTCACCTGCGTATCACGTCCGGCTTCATCTACTCCTGCTGTTGGCACTCACCAAAGGCACGAAGAGGACCAAAAAGTTCTCATTGAATCGGCATTTGCCTAAACCGGGAGTCGTTGATAAAGATGTATGACACCGATCGTGGTGCAGAAGAACTCTCGCGCAGACGAGGCGAGGAAACCGTAACCCTTGAGTGGTTAGCAATCCGCCTCGGCGAATTTGTCAACATGAATCCAGAGTTTGAAACAGCGATTGATCGGCTCGCCACCTGGCTCGCTCGCAACGATGAATTCGATGAACTCGATGAACTCGATGAACTCGATGATGATCTCTAAGTGAATACTTCGTGAAAAATGAGCAAATGATTAAGTTGCGCTGATTTTCCGAATGAGAACACCCTTAACGCAGCCTTGCGGTACCACACCAAAGTCGCGGGAATCGGTGCTCTGGTGTGGGTTGTCTCCTTCCACCCACCAGCCACCACCTTCACCTCGGACCACCCTTTTCACCTGGACCAAGTGAGGTCGCTGCGGAAGACTGAAGGCAATCACACTGCCGGATTTCACCCTTCGAGAACCCCTTCGGATCAACCAGATGTCGCCATTGCGCAGTCCCGGCTCCATGGAAGCTCCGATGACTCGAACTAGGGAGTATGGAAGACGAATGCCAAACACGGAGTCAGGGTATCGATCACCAGACTCAGCGGAGTCCACATTGCAGGTTGGAAGCCGGCTACTAGAGTTGGGGAGTCAGTAACCCACAAGAGGAGCACCTATGCGCAAGCAGCCAAGCACCCGAATTT
>CAITYI010000242.1 GCA_903896585.1 uncultured bacterium | reverse complement strand
TTGCCAACCGAAGCCGAATGGGAAAAAGCCGCTCGAGGGACCGATGGTCGTGATTGGCCGTGGGGCCCAGAGTTCATTGAGGCCAACACGAATGTGTGGGACTCGGCGAAGCCGCTGAATCTAATGACGGTTGCTAACGGCACCCTCCCGGGCAACGTTAGCCCTTATGGGGTGTGGGATATGTCCGGTAACGTTGAAGAATGGGTGGAAGATGTTTTCGCACCGTACCCCGGCGGAACCTCAGACTTCCCATCAACGAGCGGTAATTGTCGGGTTCTTCGAGGTGGCTCATGGTTCTACACCGACGAAATGGCTCGAACAAGTTTTCGGCGTGGTGCCATGCCCACGTTTAGTGGCTATGAACTAGCCGGCGGGCCAGGGTTCCGCTGTGTCACTTCATAACGAGCGCTATCAAATCGCTCTCGATCAAGCTCTGA
The DNA here is from genome assembly GCA_903896585.1 of uncultured bacterium. Classification (GTDB taxonomy): domain Bacteria; phylum Actinomycetota; class Actinomycetes; order S36-B12; family S36-B12; genus UBA4592. Next base: position 12,161 of record CAITYI010000242.1, on the reverse strand, counting down.
CCGGGCGCGACGAGGGCGGGATACCAATTGGTGGTGCGCTTTTCCTCGGCGATACCTTGCTGGGCCAAGGCCGAAATCGGCGGGTACAAGAAGACAGTCCGATTATTCACGGTGAAATTGATGTCTTTCGGGCCGCCGGACGGCCACAGCGATCTTGGCAGGGCAACTTAACCTTGTACACCACATTATCGCCCTGCATCATGTGTGCTGGTGCCTCAATGATTTACGGAATTAGCACCGTTGTAATTGGAGAAAACCGAACATTTGAAGCAAGCGAAGCCATCATGCGATCCAGCGGAATCGAGATTATTGTGCTGGACGATCTTCCTACGCTTTCGATGTTCACCGAATGGACCGCAGCCAATCAAGAGTTGTGGTTCGAAGACATACCGAATCCAAGGAGGACAACATGACGTTCACGCAGGATCTGCTCAAGCGTGCTGAACCATACTTAGAAATTCAAATGAACATGCCCTTCGTTCAGGAGATGATTGCTGGGACGCTTGCGCCTGAGCGTCTGCGTTATTGGGTGAAGGTTGACTACCCCTACTTGATTAACTTCTCAAAAATCTTAGCGCTCGGAGTTCTTCGGGCGCCAGACTTCACTGCGATGCGAACGGTTCAGAGTTATCTGAATTACATCGTGGACGAAGAAATGATGTCTCACGAGCGTTTTGCTACTTCGCAAGGTATTACCCGAGCCGAATTAGAATCACAAAAGATGGGCCCGACAAAGTATGCCTATGCTCAGCACGAATTTGCGAGTGCGAGTCGCGGCGAATTGCCAGAAATATTGACCGCGATCATGCCGTGCCTAGTGGGTTGGCAAATTCTTTCCAAGCGCATTCTGGTGGATCACACCATCGCAGAGGACAACCCATATAAATGGTGGTTCGACACGTATGGCAGTGATGCTGGCCTTGATAATCACGTGATGGCCCTCTTGGCTCTTGTGGACCAGTTGGCGGCTGAACTACCCAAGGACCGGCAATCTCGTCTCATCGACATTTTCATGAAGAGTGAATATTACGAGACTATCGCTTGGAACGCTTACTACTCCATGGAGGAGTGGTCAGTCCCGAGTCCAGACTCACCATGAAAACGGACGACGAATTGCGTACTCGCGTATGTCTGGTCACTGGTGCGGCCCGCGGAATCGGCAAAGCAACCGCGGAGGTTCTCGGCGCCGCGGGAGCCAAGGTTGTCGTTGCTGACATATCTGAATTGGGAGCGCAAACCGCTGAAGGCATCCGTGCGGCCGGGGGTCAGGCCGTCTTCATCCAAGGCGACGTGAGTACGGCGGAGGGAGCAGCCAACATAGTGGCCTCAGCCGTAGCTGAGTTTGGGGTCCTCGACTCCCTGATCAACAACGCTGGCATATTGCGACTTGCTCCTTCTTTTGAACACACAACAATCGAGCAGCTGCACGATCTGATGCAGATAAACTTTGAGTCGGTCTTCCACATGAGCAAAGCCGCACTCCCCGCTCTGGAGAAGAGCGGACGCGGATCCATCGTGAATACTGCGTCGATGGTTGGCTTTCGCATTGGTATGCCCTCCCACGCAATTTACGGTGCCTCTAAGGCAGCGGTGGTCGGACTCTCAATGACCATGGCAATCGAACTCGCTCCCCGGGGAGTGAGAGTCAATTGTGTCGCCCCAGGCGTTGTCGCAACAGATCTCTTTGCTGAGGAATTCCTCAAGAGCAATAGTTCCAAAGATTTGGAATCAGGCGGAAAAGAGACCCTAGCGGCCATTCCGCTCGGAAATTATGCCCGTCCAGAACAAGTGGCCGAGGTCATTGCTTTCCTGGCTGGAAGCGCGTCAGATTACGTTACAGGTCAAACCATCGTCATCGATGGTGGATTCACGGGAATTTAGATGCGCTTCGCTCTACTCCTTGAGAGTCAAGAGGGCCTGACCTGGCCGGACTTATTCGCAGTTGCCGGTCAAGCGGAAAAACTTGGCTTTGACGGGCTTTATGTCTCAGATCACTATGGACCCGTTGACATCACGCAGCACCGCGAGGTCTTGCCCGCCTGGATGGAAATTGCGGTGCTCGCAAATGTGACGAACCAGTTGCGCATTGGGCCGTTAGTCAGCCCGATCACCTTGCGCCACCCGGTGGACTTAGCACACCAAGCAATCGCCCTCGATGTCTTGAGCAATGGGCGAATTGATCTTGGCATGGGGGCGGGCTGGCACGAGGCCGAGCACACCCGCTTCGGCCGCAAATTCCCCACGCCAGGGGAAAGGGTCAGTCGCTTAGAGGAGAGCCTTGAAGTGGTGTCACTGCTCTGGCGTGAAACCAACGTGACTTGGTCGGGTCAGTACTACTCACTGGTGGATGCATCGATACTGCCGCGTCCAGTGAGTGCGGAGCCCCCCATCATCTTGGGCGGTGGCGGCCCTCGCATGCTGAGCCTCGCCGCACGTTTCGCAAGAGAATGGAATTGCTTCTACAAGAGTATTAATGAAGTCGAGGAACTCCAGATCAACATGAGAGAGGTGTGCGAGGCCATTGGGCGCGACCCTCGATCCCTGCAACGGTCCCTCATGACCCCCTTGGTTGTTGGGCGAACTGAGCAGGAAGTTGATGCCAGAATTGCGCGCCATCGTGCGGTTTTCTCGGGACTTCCAGCCAATGCTCGTGAATGGCGGGAGAGCGGATTTTTCGGTGGAACTCTACTGGAGGTTAAAGAGCAAATCGAAAGGCTAAAAGCAGCTGGAATTGAGCGAATCGTCTTTGAGCACAATGATCCCAGTGACATAGAAGCCCTTGACCTGGTTAATGCTGAACTGTTAGGTATCTAGCCCAGCCCGTTGTCTGAGCGCTTTACCTGCCTGCTGGCCGGCTTCAAGGATTGGGTGAACTGCTACCCGAGTTGGCTTCCGATTCAGCATCACGGCTTCGCCCTGCACGAATACGGCGTCAACACTTTCCGAAGTTGCGCTGTACACCAGCGTCGAATAAGGATCACCGAAAGTTACGGTATTGGGATGCCAAGGGTTCAGCACGAAGAAATCTGCGCACTTTCCTACCTCGAGTGACCCAATGTCTTCTGCCCAATCCAGGGCAAGCGCGCCGCCCATGGTTGCCATCCGAACAATGTCGCGCGCCATGATCACAGAAGGATCTCGGTGCTCAAGTTTCTGTAGGAGACCGGTGAGTTTCATGACTTGCAACATATCCTGATTGTTGTTGCTTGATGGGCCGTCGGAGCCCAAGGAGGTATTGATTCCAAGCCGCATCATTTCAACCACTGGAGCCACCCCTTCGCCTAGGTAGGCGTTACTGGCTGGATTGTGTGAGATAGATGAACCGGTGCTTGCAATCAATGTGAGGTCTTCGGGAGTTGGGTGCGTGCAGTGCACCAGAAGAGTGCGTGGTCCAAGGAAATCGATCGAATTCTCAAAGACGATGTCCGTAGTTCCATACATGTCCAGTGCCGCTTCGAGAGTTGACGGCGTCGTCGCGTGAATGGTGACACCGGTATCAAATTCCTTTGCAAGATCTCTAGATGCAATCAGCGCATCTCGAGAGGCACTAAAAATTGTGTATGGAGCAAACCAGATGCGGATACGGTCTTCGTCCAATTGATGGTAGGCAGTTGCCAGTTCGCGGCAGGCGGCAATTTCAGCCGAGGTGGAGTGGACGATTTCGGCGTGCACAGTTCCAGTGTCGAGGATTCCGCGCGCGAGGACAGTTCGGACGCCTACCTCTCGCATGCCCGCGATGGTCGCCTCCGCCATTCCAGGTTGAGGGTGTGGGTAGTTGTAATCCACCACTGTGGTGGTGCCACTCAGCACGGCTTCAAGAGCGGTGAGTTGGCCAGCGATCCTCGCATCCGCAACCGTGAGGTGTCCCACTACCCGGTCAATGGCTTGCGAGAACCAGTCCCAGACACCGAGTCCTTCCCCAATGCCCCTGGTCAAAGTTTGGAAGGAATGCGTATGGGTGTTGATCAGTCCTGGGAAGACAAAACCGCCGTTGCAGTTATGTTGCTCTGCCGTGCTCTTTTGGTACTCGGACATTGAACCCAATGAGGTTATCCGTCCCCCGCGCAAGCGCATGAACCCGGAATGGATCTCCGTCCACTCACTATCAACGGTCACCAGGTGAGCATTGATAATGTCAAGATCGCCGGCGGTCATGACGAGTCGGATAGAGCCCGTGCCACCTGTGCACCAACATAAGCATTGTTCTTGATCAAGGCCACATTTGCCACGAGGCTCGCACCCTCGGAGATTTCATAGATCGCCGAAAGGAGATACGGCGTGAGCCGCTTTCCATTGATTCCCTCCGAGCTCGCACGTGCTAGGGCTTCCTCAATTAAAGCTTGGGTTTGGTGCTCGGGGAGTGCATCAGCCTCAGGTAGTGGTACTCCGAGGAGCATTCCTGAAGGTCCACGAAGCTCTTGATCTGCAAGAAATGCCTTGGCGATTTCAGTTGGGTCGTTAACAGACCACTCCATTGCCACACCACTATCGCGACTATAGAACCAAGGAAATGCCTTTTGTGACCATACGGCGACGGGTGCACCAATGGTCTCCAGGTATTCAAGCGTTGCCTTCACGTCCATAAAGGCTTTTGTTCCTGAGGCAACTGTGATGCAGGCGTACTTTTGAATCGCGAGTAGATCCGCTGAAATGTCCAAAGTATCGCTGAAGTCCGGCGCAACGCCGCCAATTCCACCGGTCACATGCACGGGGATACCAAAGTGATTAGCAACGAACAGGGTTGCCCCTACGGTGGTGGCACCACTCTTGCCAAGAAAACTCGCTCGGGCTAAGTCACGCTCTTGCGCCTTCACGACATCATCGGCGTAGGCGAGGAATGTCAATTCTTCTTGAGTCAGCCCGCACACAATTTCACCATTGATGAGTCCGACGGATGCGGGAATGACGCCTTCATTGCGGATGATCGACTCGACAGCTAAGGCCGTCTCAATATTGGTAGGACGCGGCATTCCATGCGCCACGATGGTTGATTCCAGGGCCACCACGGGACGGCCCTCTGCCAATGCCTGACGTACTTCTTCGTTAATACGCATTTACGAAGCCTTTCTCACGGGGGATTTCGAATTAAAGCACACTACGGAGTCGTATGCATAAAGTTCTCTGCTGAAAATTCATTTCTATTGTGTTGAAAATTCCAACGCTAAAGATTCACGCATGCTGTCGCCACCTGCGTGCCCACCAACAAAACTAATCGCACATGCAGCGACTCTGGTTCCAACTTGCAATGCCTCCAATGGATCTGCTCCAGCGAGTCGAGCTGCAACAAATCCTGCTGCGAGGGCATCGCCTGCGCCAGTCGTATCAACAACCGGTCCAGGCGCAGCCGCCACTGTGTGTATCTCACCTTCCGAAATAAGCAGTGAGCCCGCGGCGCCATCGGTGACAACTGAATATTTAGGCGGCATTGTGCTTAGGGCCTGGGCGGCGGCATATGCGGTTGACGTTTGCGTGAAGGCGCAAGCTTCATATGTGTTCGGGAACATGACTTCAGTTTTACTCAGCACCCATCCCACAAGAGGAGTGGGTTTCTCCATGAGTAGCGGGCTTGGATCAAGTGAAATAGGAATTCCTTGAAGCGCCGCAGCATTAACCGCAACTTCTACCAAAGCCGCGGTCCGAGCCCTTTGCAGCCAGAAACCTGAAATATGCAGCCAATCTGAAGTTTCGATCCGGGCGAGAAGTAGACGGAGATAGGCCTCCTCAGAATCTTGGTGCCAGGAATCCTCAGGGGCACGGTAGGAATGGAAACGTCGGTCCCCGTCCGCACCAATCGTTATCACACATATGGAATTGCGCTCTGATTCACGGTGAACCAATTCGGTGGCAACTCCGTAGTTGGTGAGGTCGTCAATGAGCAGCGAATTGAAGGAGTCCTTGCCCACGTTCGTGGCAACGAATGATGTGACCCCAAGCGCCGCAGCGTAAACAGCAAAATTCGCGGCGGAGCCGCCAACGCTGACCGTGCTCTCAGTGACCGCAACATCAGGTGAGGTGTGCCATGCATCCTGCACTTGCAAACTGATCTCAACCATGGTGTCACCCATGGCTACAACAGTCGACATGCCTTGATCATAGTAAAAATCAGCCCAGTAAGAATGTTTTGATCAATTATTCTGGCAAAGCCTCATGCCAAATTGCACTATGCTTTTGAAACCCCTGACAGTGAAGGGCACGGGTCCCTTGGATTGTTAAGACTGGTGGAGGGGCGATCTGAGTGCAAGTGAAAAGAGCGAATTGACCAGTCTCATTGCGGGGATTGCAACGGCAGTATTTTTTGCATTTGGAACAATCGCCGCTTCCCGCGCAAGTCGGATTCTTCCTGCGCCACATGTTGTGGCCTTGTCTGCAGCCATTGCTGCAATCGTTGTCGTGCCATGGGCGGCGATCCAGGGTGTACCTCAATTGGAGACCTACCAACTCCTTCTCATGTTGGTCTCTGGGGTGGGCAATATCTTCGGCTTCCTTTGTGTCTATGTTGCGCTCAAGCACGGGAAAGTAGGACTGGTCGCCCCGATTGTTGCGACAGAGGGCGGGATCGCTGCGGCAATTGCCTCGATCCTTGGGAGAAGTGTTGAACCGCTGATTGGTTTCGTCCTCCTTCTGATTGTGATTGGCATCTTGATCTCAGCCCGATCAAAGGATCCTGATCCTTTTCCGGGAGAGCGACCCGTCTTAGCGGCCGGCTTTGCAACTCTGGGTGCCTGTTTGTTCGCCCTCGGATTAGTCAGCACTGGATTCTTAAGCGGCGAGCTACCGCTCGCCTGGGTTCTACTTCCCGCTCGCATCATCGGTGTTCTCTTGTTCACATTGCCACTTCTTTTAACAGGTAAGTTGCGGGTGACGCGGCAGGCCTTTGCCTGGATATTGCTCCTAGCTGCAGCAGACCTGTTAGGTATCAGTATGTACACAATTGGCGCCGCGCAGAATCTACCGGTGACAGCTGTGCTCGCTTCTCAGATGGCACCTCTCGCGGCAATTCTGGCCTTCTTCCTTTTCCGAGAGCGGCTGGGTAAAGGCCAGATTGCCGGACTCATCATCATGGTTGGCGGCGTGACATTACTTGCCTTACTGCAATGAACGCGACCCGCGTGAAAAACACAGCACAGTAAACATCTGAATAAAGTTACCAAGAGTAGCCACAACGGTAAATAGAAAAAGGAGATAGATATGTCAGATAAGGAAAATACCCCTCCGCTTTTTGATGTCGATGGCATTTCGGTCATGACGAAAATTACTGAGCAGGATGTTGGTCGTTATGTCATCCTGTCGGTGCACGACCCACTTGGTTATGAACAAGATGTCGCAGCCGTGATTGCCGGTTATCTTGACGATTCCTATCTTGTGGCAGACACCCACATGTTTGTTACGTACACCGGTTTTTATAAGGGCACCAAGGTTACAGTGTGCTCAACGGGCAGCGGGGCGCCCGAGACAGAAATCGCTCTCGTTGACTTCTTCCGATTCTCCAAGGCCGACACATTTATTCGGGCGGGAACATCTGGCACATACCTTGAAGATGTTGCCGTTGGCGACATCGTTATTGCTGCAGGTGCCGTTCGCGATGAAGGAACTTCACACGCCTACGTAGTACCGACATACCCGGCTATTGCGAACTATGAAGTCATGCTGGCCATGCTCCAAGCAGCAGATGATTTGGGTGTTCGGCACCACCTAGGAGTCACACGTTCGACTGATTCGTGTCAGGCCGGTCAAGGCCGTCCCGTTCTTGGCTACCACCAACAAGACAGCAAAGCGATACCCGAGTATTGGAAGCAAGCTGGAATCTTGAATTTCGAACGTGAAACGTCCATTATTTATGTAATGAGCAGCCTCTTTGGCTTTCGAGGTTGCGCAGTAAACGCCGTGGTAAACAGCACCCCCCGAAGTGAATTGGTGGTCGGTGCCGGATCCGATGAAGTTTTCCGCACCGTGCTGGAGGGCATCCATCTGCTGGCACAATGGGATGCAATGAAGGAGACCTCCGGAAAGAAATATTTGCTGCCGTCCATGTTGGCAACGGAATGGAACCGGGAGGAATCCTGATATGAGTGAGGCGTCACAGGTGCTTAACAGTTTTGATTTGAGTGGCAAAGTTGCCCTGGTTACCGGTGCCGGCACCGGTATAGGTCAGGCAATTGCACTCGGTCTGGCTAAAGCTGGAGCCGACGTTGCGCTGGTGTATAGAACCAATGCCAGCGCAACCCTCGATGCCTTAAAGGAATACCCGGTTAAGGTTCACTCCTATCAATGCGATCTTGGCACAGCCACTGAGCAAGAAGTATCTTCGATATTTTCAGCCGTCATCAGTGATTTGGGTGGCCTCGACATTGTTGTCAACAACGCGGGCACGATTCATGTATCTGCCGCGGCTGACTATCCAATGGAGGAATGGGATCGGGTACTCCGGGTGAATCTCACGAGCGCCTTCCTCGTTGCTCGAGCAGCGGGTGTCTCCTTTCAATCTCGGGGAGTTGCTGGTCGAATCATCAACATTGCCTCACTCCTGTCCTTCCTCGGCGGTCACTCGGTTGTTGCCTATACCGCTAGCAAGAGCGCACTGGCAGGTATCACCAAAGCTCTTGCCGTGGAATGGGCGTCCGCAGGTATCTGTGTTAACGCCATTGCCCCTGGATACATCGTGACGGAAAATACCCGAAGGCTCTTGGAGGATGTTGAGCTCAAGGCTTCAATAGATTCTCGAATTCCCGCAGGTAGGTGGGGGGTCCCCGACGACATTGTCGGGCCGGCATTGTTCCTTGCCTCCGACGCTTCTCGTTACGTCAACGGTGTGATTTTACCCGTTGACGGCGGATTACTTGCAAACTAGGAGCACAGATGGCCAAGAACAGTGACGGATCGCGACTCACCGTAGGGATCATCGGAATTGGCAATATTAGTGAGACGTATTTGCGTAATCTGACTACGTTGTATTCCGATTCCATTGACGTTCGAGGGTGTGCGGACATTGTCCCAGGCAGATCCGCTCAGGCGGCGGAACAGTGGAACTTGCCAAATACGTACACGTCTGTTGCGGACTTGCTGAGTGACTCTGCGATCGAAGCGGTCGTGGTGCTCACTAATCCGGTGAGTCATTTTGATGTGTGTCTCGAGGCGGTTCGTGCTGGAAAACACGTGTATGTTGAAAAGCCAATCTGCGCAACGCCTACCCAAGCTCGAGCGTTACTCGATCAGGCCCAATTATTCAATGTGCTGGTCAGTTCTGCTCCAGATACATGTTTCGGCAGTGCACAACAATTGAGCCTCAAAGTTCTTAAATCAGGAGAAATAGGTAAACCCGTTGCGGGTAACGCCTTCATGCTGTGCCATGGACATGAACGTTGGCACCCTAATCCGGGGTTCTTTTATGCGGCTGGTGCTGGGCCATTGATGGATATGGGTCCCTACTACCTCACCGCAATGATCGGGCTGATGGGATCAGTGGTGTCAGTGCAGGGTTCAGCGCAGAGGACATTTCCTCAGCGGGAAATCCAAAGCCTCCCACTTCGTGGGTCCTCGATTGAGGTGGAAGTTCCAACACACATTGTTGGAGTCCTTACATTCGAAGATGGTGCACTCGCAACCATAGTTACCAGTTTTGATGTCTGGCATTCACAAACCCCACATCTCGAGGTGCATGGAACGCTCGGCTCACTTTCTGTTCCTGATCCGAATCGTTTCGCAGGTGCGGTGCGAGTGCGCCGGGCAGCTGACGAGCATTGGGAAGATCTCTCCACCCCGGGTGAGGAAGAGGTCGATCTTCGAGGTCTGGGTGTTGTCGATCTGGCGCAAGCGGTCCACCAAGGTATCGCGCCACGGTTGGGCGGCGAACTCGGCTTGCATGTTCTAGAAGTCATGGCAGCAATTGAAGAAAGTGCGCAACTTGGCTCGTCGGTCACAATAAAGAGTCGCGCGCCGGAGCGATCGTTATTGCTCTCCGACGCTTAAGCCTGCGTTGGGATTTCCCAATAGCCGTTAGTGCAGGTCGATCGCTTCAAAAATGTGGACTTTCCCACCGCGGTTCAAATGTGGATGATCGGCACATGCGGCTGCGGCTGCATCGAGCGATGCAGCATCGATGACCGTGTAACCAGACGCCGGCATACCACCATCGCCGTCAGCCGCGGAAGCGCCGACTGCTGAGATGTGTTTGGATGCACCGAGCGGGTCTCCACCTTCAGCAATGGCATCGCCCATCTTCTCGTACCAGGCTTCCCAGTCAGCAACAATGGCGTCTTGCTCAACGCGAGACGGTGAAGTTTGATCACCTGAATAGATCAATACATATCTAGCCATGTCATTAATTCTCTCTGTTATAGGGATTTCGAATTGTACACCTGACAACACAACTTTAATTGGTAATTGTTCTGTTAAACAATAAATGTAGTTTCATTATGGTGAAGGTGATTATGGTGAAGGTAATATGAAATATTCAATGTCGTTTATTTCTCCACTTAATTCAAATATGTTCAACACATTAAACCGATCACAAGTTCGGTATCCGTAAATTGGGTGGTGCGGGAACCATTACCAATAATGCATAATTCAATTGACACCGCGGGAATGCGAGGTAAGAATGATGGTGATTAAAAGAAGGGATTCCTACTTGTGATTGAAGACACTATTGATCTTCAGGCTCTGGTAGAGGTAGATAACCCCTACCCATATTTTGATGTCGTTCGTGACCTAGGCCCTCTGGTATGGAGTCAAACGTGGAATATGTGGTTGGTTGCTGGACACGAGGACGCTCAAGCTCTACTTAAAGACCCGGGCTTGTGTCGAAGTTTTTCTGACCGCAAGCCTCTTGACACTTGGGAGACCTTTAACTGGCTCAATAACAAGGCAATGCTTGATCTGGAGGCCCCTGATCACACGCGATTGCGCCGCGCCCTCACGCCGGCTTTTAAGCCTGGAGCCATTCGTTCCCTTCACGACCAAGTTCACGCCTTGAGTGTTGAAATTGTTGACCGGCTTGTTGTGAAACTCAATGAAAGCGAAGAAGTTGACCTCATTGCTGAATTCACCACGCTGCTACCAGTCTGGGTCATTTGCAGCATTCTTGGAGTTCCGGACGAGGAGCGTCACCAAATTCGCATTTGGTCCGAGCAAATGGTCAAGATGTACGAGGTGCACTTAACACCAGAAGAGATTTTAGTCGGACAGATGGCTTCTCAGTCGCTCGCTGATTTCTTCGGAGATCTTGCGCGCTCACGGAGGTCAACCCCACAAGATGACTTGATCTCAAGACTTGTCGACATGGAAGAAACCTTTGTTGACGATCGCGAATTGATCGCCAACATCGTTCTGCTCCTCAACGGAGGAACGGGAGCGCTCATCAATGGTCTCGGTACCGGCCTCACCCAGATGCTTCAACAGCCACAAATCTGGCAGGATTTCTGCCTGAACCACGACACGATTACCGCTACGACAGTCGAGGAAATCTTTCGGTTTGATGCTCCGCTCCAACTCTTTGAACGAGTTGCAATTGACGATGTCGACTACCGCGGTCATCAGGTAAAGCGGGGGGAAAAGGTGGGGTTGCTACTTGGTGCCGCAAATCGGGACCCACGCAAATTCCTACATCCCAACGACTTCAACATGCGCCGCTCCCCGAATCCGCACTTAAGTTTCAGCGGTGGCAATCATTTTTGTCTCGGTGCTCCACTCGCCAGACTTGAAGCACAGGAAGCTCTTCCAGTTCTTGCTCGAGCCCTACCACAACTCACACTTGCTGCAGAGCCTCAACGCACGCCCGGCTTAATGGTTCGTGGCTATGAACGTATTCTGGTTTCCCGCGCTTAGCGCATGAATCTGATCCTTATGTAGTTACTGGGTCGAGAGAAGTCATCAAGTCGGAGGTGGTGACGACAGAAGCCGCCACCACCCGACCAACCACTCAATCCCTGATCAAGTGGAGCAGCCACCGGAGCAATTCACGCAATGCAAAACTTGACGCAATCACTCCAGCCCGTGTTAAGGTTTGCTTGTTGTTGGCAAACCTTTTGAGGTGGCCCAGCCAATTGGCTGGGCCTTCCTCTTTAGGTGAAGGTTTCATCCTTCCCATCACCCCCCATCCCCTCGAGAAACTTCCCGCACAACTTCACGGGACTCGAGGACCTAGGCCAGGGACCAAGGGGCAACAG
>CAITYI010000241.1 GCA_903896585.1 uncultured bacterium | reverse complement strand
TCAGTTGCGCCCTTCCACGCTTTTGTTTTCCCGCCCATGGCCCGGCATATTGTGGAGCGGGCTGAATCAGGGCGAATCAATCAGACAGAATTAGTGCGTGACTGAAATTCCCACCGAACCAAGCCCGTCCGAACCAAGTCCGTCCAAACCAAGCCCATTTGAGTTATTCGGTGGCCACGAGTTTTTTGTGAAGCTCGTACACAGTTTTTATGAAAAAGTTCCCCTAGATCCAATCTTGGGGCCCATGTATCCCGCCGATGACTTCGCGGGAGCCGAATGGCGCTTGCGGGCATTTCTCGAGCAATATTGGGGTGGGCCCACCACCTACAGTGACGAGCGCGGTCATCCCAAGTTACGCATGCGTCACGCCGGCTTTCACATTGATTCCGAAGCCCGCAATCGCTGGTTGCTCATCATGGCCGAATCCGTTCAGGAACAAGGGCTGCCTGCCGAACTCGAAACCGAGTTATGGAAGTATCTGGTGGCTGCTGCTTACGGTATGCAAAATGTCCCGGACGCAACTTCAGGTAACCCCCAAGAAATTCCCGTGACGGAGGTCTAGTCGTGCCCAGTGGCTCGAATGCATGGTGGCGTGATGCTGTCATTTATCAGGTATATCCGCGATCATTTGCGGACTCCGATGGCGATGGCCTGGGCGATATCCCCGGAGTATTGAACAGAATCGACTACCTCCAGAACTTGGGAGTCGATGCAATCTGGATCTCCCCGTTCTATCCATCACCATTGCGCGACGGCGGATACGACGTTGCCGACTACCGATCGGTGGACACTCGCCTGGGCACAGTCTCTGACGTGGAGCAATTGATTAATGCAGCGCATGCTCGCAACATGAAAGTTTTCATGGACATTGTGCCCAACCACACCAGTAGTGAGCATGCATGGTTCCAAGAAGTCCTGCGCTCAGAGCCGGGCTCACCCGCGTGGAATCGCTATGTCATTAAAGAAGGTAAGGGAGAGGACCATGAACTCCCTCCCACCAACTGGGAGAGCGTTTTCCACGGCCCGGCCTGGTCTCCCCTTGTGCTGGCAAATGGCGAGCGCACAAAGTATTGGTACCTGCATATTTTTGATTCATCGCAGCCGGATCTGAATTGGGAAAATCCTGAGGTGCGGGCAGAGTTTCTGGACATTTTGAGATTCTGGTTTGACCTTGGCATTGATGGATTCCGGATTGACGTTGCGCATGGATTGATCAAGGACCAAACATTCCCAGATATTGATTACTCAATGGTCAAGGAACGCGAACTTTTGGGAGAGCCGATTCTGAGTCCATACTGGAACCAAGATGGTGTTCATGAAATTTATCGGGACTGGAGAACTCTTGCCGATACCTATGACCCCCCTCGGGTGTTCTGCGGGGAAACTTGGGCACCTACTCCTGAGCGGCTGGCCCTGTACCAGCGACCCGATGAACTGCACACGTCTTTCAACTTCGATTATTTGCGAGCAGGCTTTGACGCGGACAGGTTGAAGCAGTCAATTGATGCCACCCTCTTGAATCACAAGTTGGTCGGTGCGCCGCCGACCTGGGTATTGTCCAATCACGACATTGTTCGCCACGCAACGCGCCTTGCCCCCGGGCAATCAGATCACCCCACCGTGCCCCCGACCCCGGAAAATGCTGATCGCGGATTGGCGCGCGCTCGGGCCGCCACCCTTTTCACCCTAGGCCTGCCCGGCTCGACATATCTATACCAGGGTGAAGAACTTGGCTTGCCTGAAGTCCTCGATTTGCCCGGCGATGTTCGCCAGGACCCGGTCTGGTTCCGCAGCAACGGCACCGATATCGGGCGCGATGGGTGCCGGGTACCTATTCCCTGGTCCGGTGACATCCCGTCTTATGGCTTTGGTCCGGGGGAACAATCCTGGTTACCCCAGCCTTCCGAGTGGGCACATCTCAGCGTTCAAGCCCAAGATTCTGATGACACCACCTTGAATTTTTATCGGAGTGCTTTGGCCCGACGGCGCTCGGAGCCAGCAACCGGCGATGGTGAACTGCAGTGGCGCACCAGCGAACTCACCCAAACAGAGGGTGTTCTGGCCTACACCCGACCACACCCGCAACTCCCCATGACCTGTGTACTGAACACAAGTGATCACAACATTTCGCTGCCCAATGAATTTGGTACGGAGATACTTCAAGCATCGGGGCCTGGTGTTGCGATTGTGGGTTCAGAAGACGGCGAACATACTGTGATCGCCCCTGACACCGCGATTTGGCTGCGCGGCTAGTTCACAATTCTTAAACCGGTGCGCGCGGCTGGTCCGGTGGCATACGCGAATACCTGTCCACGTGGTGTGCTCAGCCGCTTCCATGGCCCACAAGTTGAGGCAGATACTTTGATCGGTTCATTCCAGAGAATTTGTAGTCGTGTTGCTGCATGCAGCACTCGAATAGGCAACCCCGCCCACGCGGGCCGTTCCCATATTTCATCGGCTAACTCAGACTTGCCCCGTTCCCCCAAACCTTGACTGCGGCGCTCAAATTCAATGGACGCTTCGTTGACGATCGGGATAATGTCGCTAGCCAGTGCAGTAATGGGAATTTGCCATCCGTCGGTGGGTGGCATTTCGACCAGCGAGGTGCCGACCAGGGACTCAATTGGGTTTAGAGTTGAAAGATCAATTTCAGCAGTGACCGACTCTTGTGGTACGGACAGGACGGAAATAAGCGATTCAGCAAACACAATTCGATCAAATGACTTCCCCTCGGGAATCCCCGCCGGCATCGCCATAAAAACATGAACATCGAGGGGCAGAGCCGAATAAATCCCGACAGCGGAACGCGATGTCACAACTCGGACCGGCAGAGATGGACGCCATTCCACCTGTTTTTCCAGCAGACGAATAAGCGTGCTGCGCTCTGTTGAACCTAGAGAGATGCGCACCTACTGCCCCACTTCCATGATTGCCTCTAACACCTTGCGCAATTCACTCGGAATCGGAATTGCACGTCCGCTATCAAAGCACACCATGACGCTCTCCGCCTCTGCAGCGACATCACCGTTGTCATTGAGAATCCGGTATTTCATGCGGTAGGAAGTATTCCCGATTGAACTAACCCAAACTTCAATAACTAGAGGCTCTGTTGAGTAATAAACTGGTTGACGGTAATCAATGGACTGATGAGCCATGACCTGTCCGAAATTTTCAATTTCCAGGTGTCCAATTTGCTGTAAAGCGCGTAAGCGAGCTTCCTGCAAGTAGTCCAGGTACACCACGTTGTTCACGTGCCCCAGCGGATCAAGATCTTTGTACCTTCGTTGAACATGTGTTGTGAGTACGGCCACGAATATCCCTAGTCCCGGGTCAACTTGCGATAAGTCGCCCGGTGCGGGCGGGCAGCTTCTTCACCCAAGCGCTCGATCTTGTTCTTTTCGTAGGATTCAAAGTTGCCTTCAAACCAGAACCATTGTGAGTCACCTTCGTAGGCCAATATATGAGTGGCGACTCGATCCAGGAACCACCTGTCATGCGAGGTGATTACCGCGCACCCAGGAAAATCTAAGAGCGCTTTCTCCAAGGATCCGAGTGTTTCAACGTCGAGGTCGTTCGTGGGTTCGTCAAGGAGTAACAGGTTGCCACCCATTTTCAAGGTGAGTGCCAAATTCAATCGGTTACGCTCGCCACCTGAAAGAACTTTGGCCTGCTTTTGTTGATCCGGCCCTTTGAATCCAAATACGGATACATAGGCGCGAGACGGCATTTCAACATTGCCCACCTTGATCCAGTCCAGTCCGTCTGAGACAACTTCCCACACGTTCTTTGTCGGGTCTAGACCGGATCGGCTTTGGTCGACATAAGACAACTTCACGGTTTCACCAATTTTAATATCACCCGATGTTGGAAGGGCACTTTTTTCCGCAGTATCACCGGTCGCGGCAGCCACGATCATGTTGAACAGGGTGGTTTTGCCAACACCGTTCGGGCCAATTACCCCAACAATTCCATTGCGGGGAAGGGTGAAGGAAAGGTTGTCAAATAACATGCGGTCGTCAAAGCCCTTTGTGAGTCCTTGCACCTCCACGACAACGGACCCCAGTCGTGGGCCGGGCGGTATCTGAATTTCCTCCATGTCAAACTTTCGGGTTTTTTCGGCTTCAGTCGCCATTTCTTCATATCTGTCCAAGCGAGCCCGCGACTTTGTTTGACGAGCCTTGGCATTGGATCGCACCCATTCCAGTTCCTCGGTCAGTCGCTTTTGGAGCTTGACGTCTTTCTGACCTTCTACTTTGAGGCGAGCCGCCTTGGTTTCCAAGTAGGTCGAGTAGTTGCCTTCATAGGGGTAGGCGCGGCCGCGATCAAGCTCGAGGATCCACTCGGCCACATTGTCCAAGAAATAGCGGTCATGGGTAATCGCAATGACGGTACCGGGATACTTCTCCAGGTGTTGTTCCAACCACTGCACACTTTCTGCGTCTAGGTGGTTGGTGGGTTCGTCCAAAAGCAGCAGATCAGGTTTACGTAAAAGTAGTTGACACAGGGCAACTCGACGCTTTTCACCCCCGGAAAGAACGGAGACATCTGCATCGCCTGGTGGGCATCTCAATGCATCCATGGCCTGGTCGAGTTGATTGTCCAAATCCCAGGCATTTCGATGATCGATTTCCTCTTGCAACTTGCCCATTTCCGCTAGGAGTGAGTCATAATCAGCATCGGGCTCAGCGAGCTCCGCAGAGATCTGGTTGAACCGATCCACCATGGCCTTGGTCTCGGCCACTCCTTCTTCAACATTTTCCAGTACATTCTTGGACTCATCCAGTTTCGGCTCCTGCATGAGAATGCCGACCGTAAAGCCTTCGTGGAGTTTGGCTTCACCATTTGAGACATCTTCAATGCCAGCCATGATTTTCAAGAGAGTTGACTTACCCGCACCGTTGGGTCCAACGACACCAATTTTCGCCCCTGGGAGAAAGGCAAGGGTGACATTATCGAGGATAACTTTGTCGCCGTGTGCCTTGCGCGCTTTATGAAGGGTATAAATGAACTCAGCCATGGCATCGAAGCCTAGTCGACTTCAATGCCATGGCTTCGCTCTACCCGACCGGAACTACTTCACCTGTTTCAAGATCAACTTCTTCAACGATCTGATCGTTCTCGCCCACTGAGTCGAGGAATGCCACGGAATCCTGTCCGAGTGCATCAGCCAGCATGCGTCGCTCACTCTCCACTACAGAGTCACGCTTGACGCGATTAAAGGTTGCCGTACCTTTCGCAAGGTCTGGTCCGACAGATATCGCCTCAATGTCTACATAACGCATGATCAAAGTTTGTTCGCCAACTTCCTTTTCATGTTCACGGCTACGTAAACGACCAGTAACAATCACTGGCATACCTTTGACTAAACTCGCCGCTGAATTATGGGCAAGGTTGCGCCAGCAACTCACCGTGAAGTAGTGGGTATCCCCATCTATCCAACGCTCCCCCACGCGATCAAACCGGCGAGTGGTGCTGGCCACCCGAAAGGAGGCGACGGCCTCACCTGAGGCCGTGAATCGCAATTCCACGTCATTGACCAAATTACCTAATACGGTAATGCTGATGTCGTTCATCTGAACTCCTGATTTCAAGTATCCGCACCCGATTGGTGTCGGAATGAAATTCAGGGTTCCAATGAAACCTAGAAAAGATAAGCCCCGCGGATCATGCTGTGGATGAAATTCGCATTCACTAAATTCCTTGTGGACAAAAAAGACGGTCCGAATGCCAGAGGCATCCGGACCGTCTTTGATTTTTCACCGGCAAGCCGGCGATTTAATCCCTACTGTCGAATCAACGACTTGATGGAGCCGCTTCAATTTCTTGCGTACGGAATTCAGCAGAATCATCTGCACTCTTCTCGCGAGCAATCTTGTAAATCAGTAGACCGAATAGACACTTCGCCAAGATATCCGCGACCGAGTAACCAACCTGGCGCCAGACGAATGCGTCTGCTCCATCCCAGCCGAACATTGGGATCATGTAGGAGATTGGGTAAACGCCCCACGTTGCGAGCAACAGCCAACGCAGTCCATTGAGGTCCTTGCCAACCTGCTCTGGCTGGGACTTCATGGTCTTGGAAAGTTCCACGAACAAGACATAGAGGATATAGAGGAATGGGATAGAGGACAGTGCACCCCAAATTCCCTTTGCCATTATGTCGGAGGTGATTTCGCCTGGGTAACCCAGAATGATCATCAGAGCCGAAGCTGGGATGAGCTTCATGAGAAGGTTCTTGCGGGTTGCCTGTGGAAGCGCGAGCACTGCAATTGTTTCGAAGAGCAGCAGTGGGACGGTGAGCAACCAGTCAACGTAGCGGTAGCCCTCATTGAAACCTTCACCATTGACAAACTGGTAGGTCATGGAGTCAATCGCCGTGGCTGCGGCACCTTCATCAACTGCGATATACGAACCGGTGAAGGAGTCGTAGATACGGTAGTAGTGATAGGCAGCGATCAAACACACCATTGCCGAGACGACAAGCGCCTGGCGATAGCGCGGAAGAACCCGGCCCTGAACTACAAGCAGGAAGATGAAAGTCGCCAACATTGCAGCCAGCGACAGCGAAATAATGTTGTACGTGATTTGATATTGGGAGTACGTCAGTTCCAAAACGTTCATGTGTCATGGCCTCCAAAGAGATGGTTGATTCGAGCTGTGGTGCCTGGACAGCCCCGAGGTTGCCCGTTGGCAGGCCTAAGGCTTCTCCCAAACGAGCAATACCGCAAGCCGAACACCCAAGTTCCCAGAAATATTCATTTTTGTCTGATTTAGGTGTTTTGTTCGTTTTACGTCATACCGGGCCATCCCCAGACCATTGCCCAACGCTAATTCCCCTACGTTAGCCTTTCCCTAGCGCATCGATTGTTCTCGATGCAGACCTATCTCTCTGACCTGGAAGGCAGCCTCATGGCCCACTCAACCAAACGGCTTTTCGGAGTCTGGATTCCCTATGCCGCGGCAGCCATCATGGCCTTCCTGGTAGTCGGGAGCTTCGTCACCGGCAATGTCGATTCCGCGTGGACTTGGGTTGAAGTTTCATTCCAGTCCTTACTCGCAATCTATTTCGTCTACTACGCCACCAAGGCACGAAGACAAATTCAACATTGAGCAACTGGCATTAAACCCACTTGCTCTCCTGGCGCCCGTAGCTCAACGGATAGAGCAACAGGTTTCTACCCTGTCGGTTGGGGGTTCGAGTCCCTCCGGGCGCGCGTTTCCCTTCTTGTGACGTGCTCAAATTAACCGGTTGCGCAATCCAGTTCCGATAAAGGGCCTTTCAGGTACTACCGTAAGATCTATCATTTAGTTTCTACGGCACTGGATTGATGTCCGCAGTGAATGATGCCCACCACTACCTGAGTCGGAGAACTAATGCAGGTTAACAAGAAAGCGATACTCGCAGGCCTGGCCAGTGCCGCTCTTTTACTCACCGCGGCATGCACATCCTCAGAAACTGCGTCCACTTCAGTTACCGCACAATGCAGGCCAATGCCATTAACGAAAGGCATCACGCCCGTTTTAAAAAACGTACCGAGACCGTCCGAACAGACTATTTTGGGTTGGATTTCAGAATCGATCTCGATACCGGTTGAGAAATTACAACTTGATAGCACATTTGATGATCTGAGTATGGATTCGCTGGACCAAGTGGAACTTGTCTTGGCCCTAGAAGACAATTGGGGTAAGAGTATTCCCGATGAAGCGGCAGAAAATTTTAGGACAGTAGGCGACGTGGTCAGATACATTCAGGCAAATTCATAGAGCATTTCTGCGAATCAAGCTCTCTGCTGATGTCGACATGCTTGACTGGCGCTAGCACCATGCACTCAGGACTTCACCACACTCACTGAAGATCAGTTAACACCCTCGGGCGCATTAAGTGTCGGGAAATCCCTAGCATTTTCCCGGCCCTGAGCCGTCAATCGATCAATGGCGTTCGTGACCGATGTTGGGTAAACCATGAGGTGCTTATCGATCTTGCTCTGGGGCAATTTTCCGTTTACTACTAAACATTGAGGGGACGAGCACTTCATATTGCGCACAGGTAGCGCCAAATGGTTTAAGTGCGAAGTCAAGTGTGCTGATGTGCAACTGCTGCCCGCACATGACAGAAGTAACTGCCTTCATCTCCCTGGGATCAAAGAAGTGCTCAGCCAAAGGCGGTGACCTCGACCAGATTCCGGATCGAGGCTCCCAGCTGTAGCAGGAGTGCGGTCCGCGAAACTAGCGGATCTGCAAGATCCGATCACTCTTTCCCCACGCCTGATCAGCCGTCACAACCACTTCGTCGAGTCGATCGGCCAAAGCAAGGCACAATCGATCTCCCAACGACAACCCTGGTGCGGAGTCCTTGATGTCAGCAGAGCGCCGGGCATCATCTGCTGACACTGCTTCGGTACGAACGCCACTACCGACCAGAATCGCCTCAGCGAGACTGCGCTCCACAGCGCCCGCCAGCCTGGTGAGAACCTCGGCCAAATTCGCAGCACCAATAACTGAATCCTTGAGATGCCGTCTCACTACTTCCGCCCCCTTTTCACCTTGTAAGAAAGCGAGCGCCGCCGAAGCATCGAGAACCGTCATGCGTTCTCGCGTTCGACTTCGGCACGGCGCTCGGCCAACAACTCGGCAACCAAGTCCCGACCCTCCAGTCGGGATTGCAGCCAGGTGAGGGCTTCATCTGTGGACATCACTAACAAGCCTGCGTCGGTATCAACCGCGATGAGTGACGCACCGGTATCCCAGCCGTGCCGGTCGCGAACCTCGATTGGGATCACGAAGCGCCCTCGATCACCCAGAGCCACGGAATGCGAGACGTTGTTAGACATGGCGCGATAGTACCACTTCAGAATGATTGTGGGAATATATACATTCGTTCCCACACCCAGCTTTTTTTGAATCTTTTGAGGCTTTTGACGTGACCTGAGGGTGGGTAAGAGTGCCATTCACTGTCAGGGGTGCGCCCTAGATTCACGACAACCGCAAATATTCAGAGGGATCGGGATAAGTCCGTTGCACTTTCGTCCAAGGAGTTGTCATGAAAAGTGGTCCAGGTTGCTTTGCAACCGGCAGTGCCGTGTTTACCGGCATCATGATCGGATTCGTCGTGACCCTTTTTGGTCTTGGACCTGTGTTCGGGATTATTGCCGCAATACTGGTGACCTGGCTGATCTTGGGCACATACCGAAAGAAGTCGCGAGCGGCTGATCTAGGTGAATCACCCACGGGGCAGGATCTTCAGTTGGCCGACGGATCCACAATCCGCAATGCTCGCGGGGAGCTCTCCCGTGGTGGCTCCGCCGCAGACGTTGCTCCCCTGGGCGATTCGATGGTGAAGATCGCATTTGAACCTACAGGAGAAAATGTTGAAACCCTCATTGCATTACTCAGCCTTTCGGAAGGAAGAGTCGGGTACCGCGATGCAATCACCGTGCCAGAAGAAGGTGACCTGATCGTGAACGCAATGGTGAGATTGGTGTCGAATATTGCTGCCTCTGGCGATCGCGATCTGGGAGCGGCACCCGTGGGTCGAATCCCGGCCAGAGCATGGGCAGAATTCCCCGCACTCGGGTTAGGAGTCACATTCGTGCAGGTTGAACTCTGTGCCGAGATCGAGGGCGCCTGCGCAGGTTGGATTATCTTTCGCGAATCCGCATTACGCGTCTAACTAAAGCGAAATAAACGACTTCTTTTACTCTGTCAGCTCACTCAAAACCGGAACCGGCACCGACGGAGTGACACTGTTTGACGGAACCGATGAATCACTTACTCCGGTAGCTGTCATCGCCGTCACGGTGAATGTATGTGGGATGTCATTCACCAAACCTTTCACGATGCAACTCTTTGCTCCCGTGGTCGTGCAGAGAAACCCGCCAGGACTCGATGTCACCGAGTACCCGGTTATCTTGGCACCGCCGGTATTTGTTGGCGCACTCCATGAAACTTTCGCCTGTCCATTTCCTGCTTGTGCGCTTACCCCCACCGGAACTCCTGGAACGGGCGCTGATGGAGTGACAGTGTTGGAGGGTGCTGAAGGGGCACTTGTTCCGGTAGATGTGGTGGCAGTGACGGTGAATGTGTGTGGGGTGTCATTGACTAATCCGCTGACGGTGCAACTTTTTGCCCCCGTGGTGGTGCAGGTGAAACCACCAGGACTCGATGTCACCGAGTAACCCGTAATTGTTGAACCGCTGGTCACTGTTGGAGCACTCCACGAAACCTTTACCTGACCATTTCCCGATTTTGCACTGACTCCTTGTGGGGCGCTAGGAACAGGTGCTGTCGGAGTGACGGTATTTGAGGGAACTGACGGGGCACCTTTACCTGAAGCGGTAGTCGCTAAGACAACGAATGAATACGGGGTGCCATTCACCAAACCGGTCACAGTGCAATTCTTGGAGCCCGTTGTGCTGCACACAAATCCACCTGGAGTGGATGAAACCGTGTAACCGGTGATCGGGGCCGAGCCAGTGCTCGCCGGAGCGCTCCATGAAACTTTCGCTTCCGCATTACCTGCGGATGCACTCACTCCCGTAGGAGCCTCCGTGACCGGTTCGGGGTCAACAACATCGACAGCATCTGTTTCGACCTTGCCCTCAACAGCAGAGGCAGACTCTTCGACTGCAGCGATCGTGGCCTCCACCGCTTTTTCAACATCGGCGGCAACATTGCAACCGCTCAAAAGCAGGACGGTGATTCCCGTCATCACGGGTACACCCAAGAATCTCTTCACAGCTACTCCCCGCACTAGGTTGTGAACAATTAATGGGCACTGATCTATTGGGCACTGATATATTGGGCACTGATCCCACGATCTTTGAACTCAGCCTCAGACTAGTGACCTAGATGTC
>CAITYI010000240.1 GCA_903896585.1 uncultured bacterium | reverse complement strand
GTACCGGCACTGCCATTCACCGAGACGTACCACTGTGATGTGAGCCAGTGCTGGAATCCAAAGAGTGAACCGAATGTGATCGCCGCGATCACCAGGATAGAAGCAACAATGCCCACAACCCTTTTTGTTCGCGCCCGCGAATCAATGCGCATTTGCTCGGCGAGTTCGCGGTCATAGCGTGCTTGCTCAGCGGCGGGGACAATTAACTCTGAGTCGATTAACACCTGTGGAGCCGTCTCTGGTCCACCTTCGACGGGTGCGGGGGCATCGGGTCGGTCAGGGTCAGGTTGAGCATCGTCAGGGAAGCGAGTGTTGGGCAATTGCAATCTCACTCGCGGCTCACCTGCGGCACCGACAACAACGGGTGGGGTCAGTGGCAGCTCCTCACCGGGTGGGCGCTCCACAACATCGGCCACCACAACGGTCACATTGTCCGGTGCGCCACGCTCCAATGCGAGATCAACAAGGCGAGTGACCACACCGGTTGGCTCACCATTTGTGAGAATAGCTGCAATCTCTACTTCACTTAATACCCCGGAGAGTCCGTCGGTGCACAATAAATACCGATCACCCGCACGCGCTTCACGCACCGACAGATCTGCTTCCACCGGGTTGACGCCATCAAGTGCCCGCATGAGCAGGGATCGACGCGGATGCACCGCCGCTTCTGCTTCAGTGATCCGGCCCGAATCCACAAGAGTTTGCACGTATGTGTGATCGTGGGTCAATTGCATGAGTTCTTGATCCCGCAACATGTATGCACGTGAGTCCCCCACGTGCACTACCGCGATCCGCCCACCCAGCCAGTACAACCCGGTGATTGTTGTTCCCATGCCGGCCAGTGCCGGATCTTCAGCAATGATTTCGCTAATTGCATCACCGGTGCGATCAATACATTCAGCAAGTGCGGTGAGCACATCAGCATTAATCGGCGGGTGAACATCAAGATCGGCAACCGTTGCAATCGCAATGGAGGATGCAAGTTCACCTGCCGCGTGACCACCCATGCCATCTGCGACAAGCAGTAAACGTGGACCAACATAACCGGAGTCTTCATTTCCTTGGCGCACTAAACCCACGTCGCTCTTCGCGGCATAACGCAATCCCAGATTGGGGGTGGTAGGTGCGGACATTACTGATTAACCCCCGACTACTTCTGAATCTGCATGGTGCTGCGACCAATGCGCAATGGCGCACCAACAGGGAGCACGGTTGGGGTGGTAATGCGAACACGATCAATCCACGTGCCATTGGTGGAACCGAGATCCTCAACAACCCAGGAACCTTCGGATTCATAAACACGGGCATGGCGACTAGATGCGTAGTCATCGTCAATCACGATTGTGGAATCAGGCGCACGACCAATGGTGACCTGCTGACCCTCGAGGGGAATAACGGTGCCGACCAGCGGTCCGTCAATGACAACAAGTTTGGTTCCCCGCACCTTTTGTTTGCGGGCAACGCGGGGAGGCTTCGGTGGCTTAGGTGCGCGCTTTTGTTTGGCTCGGGTGCCGTTGATTCCACCAACACCTTCCGCCGGCTGGCGGATATCTCTGCGCAACACCAACACGGTGGCAATCACAAAGGCCCACAACAAACCAAGGAAGGCCAGTCTCACAAGTGTGAGCGCTAGCTCCGACACGACTCAGCCGCTCCGAAACACCAGGGAGGTTGCCCCGATCTGAACAACAGAGCCGTCGACCAGTGCAACTTCGGTAATGCGCTCTCCGTCGAGGTAGGTGCCGTTGGTGGAATTTAAGTCCCGCAGATAAATTGTTTGCCCCAACACAATCTCGCAGTGGTTGCGGGAAGCACCCGGGTCTTCCACCCGAATATCAACATCGGTTCCGCGACCCAGCCGGGTAACCGCTCGAACGAGAGGGTAAGCCGAGCCACTGACTTCAAGCCGCGGTTGACCAGTAACAGCAACACCACCACCGGCAGCACTCACCTCAGCGCGAGCTTCTGATCGAACCCGGAAAATCCCGGTCTCTAAATCTTCGTCCTCACCCAGTGTCACCGAAGCCGCCCCCAGCAGGGTGTAGCGCTGCTCCCCGGAATAGTCCTTGACCAAGGTGG
>CAITYI010000239.1 GCA_903896585.1 uncultured bacterium | reverse complement strand
GATATTGCAATGTCAGAACAAGGTGGGTTCACAACTTTTCTTGACGCCGCCTCGAGTCAAATCGGCCACAAGGAGTCACCTGCTGACACTGCCCGGGTACTTGAGAGACTTTTTGATGCAATCGAATATCGGGGCACTGAGCAAAGTGTTGTTGAGGAACTTGCTCATTACTCCGCTGTTCCGGTGTACAACGGCCTCACCAACGAGTGGCACCCCACCCAGATGCTTGCTGATTTTCTTACCATGCGCGAACACGCAAAGAACCCCGATCAATTGAGTTACTGCTTTATTGGCGATGCCCGTTTCAACATGGCAAACTCCCTACTCACCATGGGGGCACTCATGGGTGCCGACGTCCGATTGGTTGCGCCGGACTCTCTTCTACCATCTGGTGAAATTGTTAGTGCTGCTGAAAATATTGCAGCGTCCACCGGTGCCAAAATACTTGTCACCACCGATCTCGAGAAAGGCGTTTCTGGAGTCGAGTTTGTACATACAGACGTCTGGGTATCCATGGGCGAACCTGATGATCAATGGGCGCAACGCATAGATCTGCTACGGGATTACCAAGTCGATAGTCACGTGATGGACATTGCGGGCCAGAACGCCAAGTTCATGCTCTGTCTGCCGGCGTACCACGACTCGGCGACATCGGTCGGGGCACGCGTAGCGCGGGAATTCAATATGCCCAATGGTGTTGAAGTCACCCACGATGTTTTTGAGTCCAAGGTCAATATTGCATTTGATCAAGCTGAAAACCGGATGCACACCATCAAAGCGATTCTTGTTGCCACTCTCGCCTAACCAGTGACTCTCCAAAAGTAAACGTTTCGTCAGGTTTTTAGGAGTTATTCAGGCGCTGGCGCAGTGCACCCAACTGAGCCGTTAACTCCGCTGGCACTCGGTCACCAAACTCGGCGTAGTAGGCCTCCGTTAAATCAGTCTCTGCCAACCACGAATCTGAATCAACGGCAAATAACTCGGCAATTGCCGCGTCTGACAAGCCAAGACCCTCGGTATCAAGGGCGCCGGCGGCAGGAATGCGACCAATGGGCGTGTCCACCGCCTCAGCAGAGTCGGACAGGCGATTGACAATCCACTCGAGGACGCGAGCATTCTCACCAAAGCCAGGCCAAATGAATTTGCCGTCGGCGTTTTTGCGGAACCAGTTAACCGAGTAAATCCTGGGGAGTTTATCTGCGGTGGTGAACTCGCCAATTTTGAGCCAATGCCCCCAGTAGTCCGCCATGTTGTAGCCACAGAACGGCAACATGGCAAATGGGTCTCGGCGCAAGGAGCCCACAGATCCCTCCGCCGCCGCCGTTTGCTCACTGGACACACTAGAACCCACAAATACTCCGTGCTTCCAGTCAAAAGACTCGGACACGAGCGGCACATTGGTGGCGCGACGACCACCGAACAAAATCGCATCTATGGGAACTCCTGTTGGGTCTTCCCAGTTTGGTGCTATGGATGGACATTGATTAGCCGGCGCGGTGAATCGCGCATTCGGGTGGGACGAAGGCTCCGGGGATTGCGGTGTCCAGTCATTGCCTTTCCAGTCGATCAAGTGCGCTGGAACTTCATCGGTTAAACCTTCCCACCAAATATCTCCGTTGTCGGTCAACGCAACGTTGGTGAAAATGCAATTTGCATCAAGGGAGCGCACGGCATTCGCATTAGTGCTCATGCCGGTTCCGGGTGCAACTCCGAAAAAGCCCGCTTCGGGGTTGATCGCATACAGGCGGCCATCTTCACCAAAGCGCATCCAGGCGATGTCATCGCCAATTGTTTCAACTTTCCAACCCGGAATTGTTGGCTCAAGCATGGCTAGATTGGTTTTGCCGCACGCGGATGGAAATGCCGCCGTGATGTACTTCACGACATTTTTGGGTGAAGTAAGTTTCAGCACCAACATGTGCTCGGCCATCCAGCCCTCATCACGTGCCATGGCAGAGGCGATTCGGAGTGCAAAGCATTTTTTGCCCAGAAGTGCATTACCGCCGTAGCCGGAACCATAAGACCAAATCTCCCTGGTCTCCGGGAAGTGCACAATATATTTAGTGTCGTTACAGGGCCAGG
>CAITYI010000238.1 GCA_903896585.1 uncultured bacterium | reverse complement strand
CCCGGCAGCTAGCTACTACTGGAGCAGCTTGAGCACACTGTTCGGCAGCTGCATCGCCTGCGCGAGCATCGCCGTTGCCGCGTCGGTCATGATGTTGGCCGAGGTCAAATTCATCATTTCCTTGGCAATATCGGTGTCTTGAGCTTGACCGATACCGGCCGCCTCATTTGCTGCCACCGCGTTTAGCACCTGCAAGGTGTTTTGCAATGAAGCAAGGTTGCCCGCATTTGTGGCCCGAAGGTCGACCGTGCCTTCAATAAACGTGGTGTAACCGGCGGTGTTTTGGGTGGCTGGAGGCGTTGCGGCCGTCGGCGTGGCTGTAAATGTGGTGACACCCACGTCAGGGGTCAAAGCGGCGGTCCAAACTCCCCCAATGACCTGTGTATTGGAATTGATCGACGTGATACCGGCGGTAAGAGCTGTTAGTTGAGCGGTTATTGCTGAGGTGTCAGCACCTGCGTCATTGACTCGACCCGCTACTTCCAAGCCTTTTTGGCCTAGGGCGATCATTTCGCCGTAGGTGGTATCCGCCGCTTGCAGACGGTTGATTGCGCTTTGGACCTGGCTGATGGAGCTTTGGGTGGATTGGGTTGCCGCATTGAGGGTGGCTGCGGTTCCCTGGGAAGCGATGTCGCCGCCACCGGCGGCTTTGAGGCCACTGGAAATCCGGGCGAGTGCCGCACTGGACTTTGCCTGATGCACGCTGAGGTTGTTGTACACATTCAATGCCGTGACATTGGAATTCACTTGAAATGCCATGATCTTCCTCCTTGAAGATTATTGAAAATCAGGCCCGTCCTTGGGCTGACTCATTATCAAAATTGTGGAGCTACGTGAGTGAAATGGTTACTACTGGAGCAGCTTGAGAACGCTGTTGGGTAGTTGCATTGCTTGGGCGAGCATTGCCGTTGCTGCTTCGGTCATGATGTTCGCTGAGGTTAGGTTCATCATTTCCTTGGCAATATCGGTGTCTTGGGCCTGACCGATACCGGCTGTCTCATTTGCCGCAACAGAGTTCAGCACCTGCAAGGTGTTTTGCAGTGAAGCAAGGCGGCCGGCATTAGTGGCCCGAATGTCCACCGTGGCATTTACATAGGTGGTGAAATCGCTGGCTGCAGTGGCTGCAGTGGCTGTATCAGAGATGGCTGCCGTCAGGGTTGGTACCGCGGCAACGGTGGGCGTGGCCGTAAACGTCCCGCCGCCTACGTCGGGGGTTGAAGCAGTAGTGAAAACGGCCCCATTGAATTGAGTATTGGTTTGGATTGAGGTGATACCAACTTTCAGCGCCGCGGCCTGCGTGCCGAGAGCCGAGAAATCAGCGCCAGCATCGGCGCCCCGGCTTGCAACTTCCAGGCCTTTTTGGCCGAGGGCGATTAGTTCACCGTAGGCGGCATCTGCGGCCTGCAACTGGTTGATTGAGCTTTGCACCTGGCTGATAGAGCTTTGGGTGGCTTGTAGTGCTGCATTGAGGGTGGCCGCGGTTCCCTGGGAAGCGATATCGCCACCACCGGCGGCTTTGAGGCCGCTGGAGATCCGGGCAAGTGCTGCACTGGACTTCGCCTGATGCACACTGAGGTTGTTGTACACATTCAATGCCGTGACATTGGAATTAATTTGAAATGCCATATCTCCTCATCCATGAAAACTAAACGCGATCAGCCCATCCATGGGCCTAGCGGAAATCATTGAATTTCCGCTACTACAAGGTAAGGCTTCGCGCCTGCTTCGGCAAGACCGTGCTGCACTTGAGGAAAAAAAAAGTGGTAAAAACCGATGCGCACCCAAACCCACACCCGGACCCGCACCTGGATCCACACAAATTGATAGGCAGCCGTCATACAAAAAGCCGGTGGCCACAGTGCATATTCTGCACTGTGGCCACCGGCCAGAGCTACTCCTGAAATTACTGGAGCAGTTTGAGAACGCTGTTGGGTAGTTGCATTGCTTGGGCGAGCATTGCTGTTGCTGCTTCGGTCATGATGTTCGCTGAGGTTAGGTTCATCATTTCCTTGGCAATGTCGGTGTCTTGAGCTTGACCGATACCAGCCAACTCATTTGCTGCCACCGAGTTGAGCACCTGCAAGGTGTTCTGCAGTGAAGCAATGTTGCCCGCATTTGACGCCCGATTGGCAACTGTGCCGGTGATGTAGGTACCAAAAGCTGTTGCTTCGGTGGCTGCATCTGTCGCGTCGCCAATGTCACCCGCCGTGATAGCCGGTGCCGCCGTGAAGGTTGGCGTGACAGTTAATGTCGCTGAACCAACAGAGGGCGCGGTAGCTGCACTTAGTGCGGTTCCATTGAATTCGGAGGCGGCAATAATTGACGCTATACCAGCATCAATGGCATCTGTGGCAGCCTCGATCGCGTCGAAGTCTGCACCAGCATCAGCACCGCGACTAACAGTTTCCAACCCTTTTTGACCAAGGGCAATCAATTCGCCGTAAGCAGCATCAGCCGCCTGCAGTCGCAAGAGGGCGCTTTGGACTTGGCTGATGGCGTTTTGGGTGCCTTGCAAATTTTGATTAATAGTCGCTGCGGTTCCCTGACTGGCGACATCGCCGCCACCGGCAGCTTTAAGGCCACTGGAGATTCGGGCGAGTGATGCATTGGACTTTGCCTGATGCACCCCTAGATTATTGTAAACGTTCAATGCTGCGATATTGGAATTAACTTGAAATGCCATGATCTTCCTCCTTGAAGATTCATTAACTGAGGTCCGTCCTTGGAACTCAGCAGTAGTAACGGTTGTCGCCGCAGGAAGCTAAGGGATTTTCTGGAAATAATCTTTAAGGGTCTGTGCGTCTATGACTGAGCGTCAATAAACCGCGGACCGCTGCCCATGCCCTTGGCGGCGTTCGCATCCAGGTACTGAAGGTGCCGCCTGACTTTTCGCCTGGTCGATTCAAGTTGGTTGAGCAACTCACTTTGTTGCTTGAGTAGTTGCCGCGCCCGGTCCACCACTTCAGGGGGCATGGGGGGAAGGTCAGCGGGGGGTGCCCAGTCTTCGGGCGATTCGGCCACGGGATCACTTGTTAGTGAACTTTCCTCTTGAAGATCTAGTTCAATGTGGTCGAGGGTGCGCTCCCAGGCCTCAATGGCCTGCGAATTGTCAGGCATCAACGACCCGCAGCGGCCGGGGAGCTGAAAGTTCACCGGCCTGTCTCTCGGCATGGGTCCAGGCATCCCGCAGGCCCACAATTATTTCCAGACTGTCTTTGATCAAAACCGGATTCTTTTCAATATTGGCAGTGATCAGACTTTGGTGAACGGATAGGTAGATGGTGCCGAGGCGGTGAGCGTGTTCCCAAGCGTTGGTGTCCAAGCCGGAGAGCAGGGCCATGAGGAGTTCTTGGGCGTGAATCAAATG
>CAITYI010000237.1 GCA_903896585.1 uncultured bacterium | reverse complement strand
GACTCCGGCCCTCGGATACTTCTACGAGCCACAGAACTTCTTGGCTCAGGTTCCACTCGCTCGGGTTAACTTCCCCGCCAGCGACTGGAGCGCACCCGAAGAAGCCAGTGGCTTGACCGACTACCCAGAGTCACCACTGATTAAGTTGGCAACAACCGAGCTCATGGGCTCAGGATCACCATTTGCCACCTTGTTGACCAACTTCTCTTGGACAAATGCCGACCAGAACGCAGTTGCTGCGGACATTGAAGGTGGCATGACTCCTGAAGAAGCAGCTCAGAAGTGGATCGACGCAAATAAGGAAACCGTCAACGGCTGGCTTGCCGGCACTGGCGCTTCCCTCAGTTAATAACTAATATAAAAGCCCGGTCGGATTACCGACCGGGCTTTTATATTTCTCACATAGATATCTCACACCAAGGAACTCCCATGCGCATTGAAGTCGCCATCGATGTCAACGATCCTGAACTGATGATCACCTTCTATATAAATCTATTGGGATATCACACCAATGAAGTGGACAACGAGCGCTACGGGCCGGACCAAATTTATTACTCAGCCGTTGATCCCACCGGCATTGGACCTAAGTTGATTTTCCAGGTAGTTCCGGAAAAACCCTCGGCGAAGAACCGCATTCACCTAGATCTGCATGTCAGCGATATAGAAGAACAAGCGCTCCGCGCTATCGAACTCGGCGCTACCAGAATTGATGAATCACCTATTACGGAAGCCGGGTCGAGGTGGATCAGGTTGGCCGACCCTGAAGGAAATATCTTTTGCATTGTGCAGCAATTACCGGAGTGAGGCCGGTATCTGCAACTGCATACCTAACAATGTGTGACTAGTCAGCCCTTTGGACGAATAAAGCCCTACATAGGCGGCCACGACCTCGGCTGGGGCGTAACGTTCGCGAGCGATACGCCGCCCCGCCTCTCCATAAGCCGCCGCGAGGTTCGGCGTCAAGAGCAGCGCGCCCGCCGCTGCGGCCATCCCGTCGAGATCACCTACCGGTAGCAGCCGGCCGCAGACCCCCTCTTGAACCAAAATAATGAGTCCTCCCACCCGACTACCCACCACCGGGACACCTGCAGCCATGGCCTCCAGGGCCACCATGCCGAATGCTTCACTCGCGCTCGGAAGCAGCAGCAGATCGGATTGGGCGAGATAGTGTCCGACATCTGTCGTCGCACCCACCATTGATACTCGGTCAGCCATCCCGAGACGATCGGCTTCAGCCCGCACGGCGTCCGCATCTGGACCGTCCCCCACCACCAGCAACCGACAGGTGACCCGCTGGTTCACCCGCGCCAGAATTCCGACGCAGTCGACTGCTCGTTTAACTGGACGCAGGGTTGAGACATGCAACAGCACCCGCTCACCATGAAATTGGATGTGCGGATCACCGTCAGGCAACGGCAAGGGATTCAAGGGCAAGGGATCCAAGGTCACCGGATCAATGCAATTGGGAATCACCAGAGGCCGCTCAATCCCAAACACTTCAACTGCTGCACGTGCTAGCGAAGCACTTACGGCCGAAACTTGATCGCTCGCGATGAGTGCCGCGGAAGTCGCTGCGGCCACTCTCGGGTCAGCTGTCACATCGCTGCCATGGAGAGTCGTGATCACCATTGGCCTTGCTGTTGTCGGCAGCATTTCTCTCGCGGCAACAGCAGCGACCGCGTGAGGGTAGGCGTAGTGGGCATGCACCACATCTAGATCGTCTTCACGCACCACCATCGCGATCGCCCGGGCGAGTCGCTGAACCTGTGCTGCCGTTCCCGGTTGCAGCGGATTGCCGGCGTAAGGCACAGCCCGGAAAAACACCCCACTGTGCGAAGCCAGTCGTTCTGGCATTGCGGGCGCCAGCAAAAAGACGGTATGCCCAGCGGCCACCAGGTGGCTGGCCAGAGAGGTGGCCACCGTGGTGCTGCCTCCGATGGTCCCAAAACACAATATGCCGATCCGCATCCGCTCTTTCCTGACCTGGGGACTCACGAGATTCTGGATTCTGGATTCTGGACTAGGGCAACGAGTCGAAGGGACGGGTGAACAGGGCGACTGGATCATCAATCGAGAGGCAGCCGCGCACCCAAAATGATTCGCCAGCAACTGCGCCAATGCCAGCGCCGGCACCTCGGCGCTGCGCGATCACCCGGGGCAGAAAGTCGGGCTGTGAGACCGCCGTCTCTGTTTCATCTCGCCCAGGCACATGCCACTGCGAGCGGTAGCATCTCACCGCGCGTTCCCACTCTTGTTCCCACGGGCCAACATCCACGATGAAACTCGGCAGCGTCGTGCGCGGGAGCCCGAAGTGCAGGATCGCAGACGGACGATGCGGGGGCAGGTTGTCATCAGGGTTGAAGCGCGACAGCCCGGCCAAATAAACAGCTGACTTCACGATCTCTGCTGTTGCCACATGATCAGGGTGCGGCTGGTCTACATGGTGGGTCAGCACCAGTCGAGGGCGAAACCTGCGAAGTAGCGTGACCACGGCGGCGCGGGTGACATCCGATTCGGTTAGTCGACTATCTCCCAGATCGAGTGATTCGCGGTGCGTAACTCCCAGCACGGCTGCTGCGGCTAATGCCTCGGCAGCCCGCTCAACTGCCGATCCACGGGTGCCCGCCTCGCCCAATGTCAGATCAACAATGGCGGTGGTATAGCCAAGAGAGGCCAACTTCAGCAGCGTGCCACCTGCATGAAGCTCAACATCGTCGGGATGGGCACCGATCGCAAGAACGTCGAGCGCCAAAATCGGACTCATGCCCAACACTGTAACTCTCGGCTACCGGGTGGTCGAATGGCAGAGCGCCTTGGTCGCATCACTGCGGTTGATCTGTTGGTCATCTTCACCGCCATTCTTCACCATTCACTCTCCAGAACCGACGACAAATCTGGACACCAATAGTGAAAGGTGAGTTGAGGCAACATAAAAAATTGAGCTGAGGGTGTGGAGCTGAGGGGAATCGAACCCCTGGCCTTCTCATTGCGAACGAGACGCGCTACCAACTGCGCTACAGCCCCTTAGGAGAGGAAACAGTAGCAGCGAGTGTGGGAGTTAAGTTTCTTGAGACCTTATTCGTTGACAGCGCGTGGCTGATACGGCACATTTGCCCGAATAATTGGAATCTCGGTGGTGTCATCGGCTGCGTTGGCAGCAGGATTGCGGATTAGATCCGCAGAACGCATTGCGGGTCTGCGCATGCCGCGGGCGGTTTCGACCATGGCTTGACCTGACCAATCACCATTGCGCTCAATATTGCGGGGGATGGCTGTCGCCCGAGGTGAATTCACATAACTGGGCAAAGTCTCCGAGACTGCATCCCAAGACCGGTCCGCGTCTTCATCTCCCCACGGGTCCCACTCGGCGAATTCATCCAGTTCAGATTTTTGGGACTCGGCACGTTCCCGCGATGACATGCGGCGCGAAGGAACTTCCACAACCTCAACTTCAGTTTCAAACTCTGCAGAAGCAAAAGCTTCAGCGCGAGAAACCCGTGGCGACACCGCAACTTTTGATCGTTGAGATGAAGTGAGTGCAGATGCAATAAAGAATGCGCCGAGCACCACGGCAATTACCACGGTTACCGCTAATGGCATCAGGGCGGTGAATGTTCCAACCAGACTCAGTAAGAGCAGTGCGGTCAAAGTGGCGAGCACCATTGTTCGGCGTTTGGTGGCTACCATGCTCGCTTGGCTCTTTGGACTATTAATCCGGTGGCCATAATTTTTTGGCCCACTGTTGCGGTGTGCCTGTGACATGTGGTTTTCTCCATGCTGACGATCGCGATACGCGATATTTTCCGTGCTACCCAGTGACTTCATGGCCGAACTGAAACGTGCGGTTGATCGCACTTCGCTGATTTGATCGTGGCGCCTTAACCAGATAGGGATGAGGACGGCAGCCCACAGAGCGATAATCGCTACGTAAATCAACCCTGTCACATGCAAAACATTAGGTGTACAGAGGGAAAACTCTCTGTATTTCCAAGGTTTAGCCGAGCGTGTCGCGAAAACGAACATAGGACACGTGATCGCGCCAATCACCATCAATATGTAAATATTTTGGCCGAAATGACTCGATGCTGTAGCCACATTTTTCGGCGACCAGCCGCGATCCCGTGTTTTCTGGACGGATATTTATTTCAATGCGATGCATCTGCATGGAGTTCAGGCAGTAGTCGGTAGCGAGTGCGACAGCCCGGGTCATTAATCCTTGGCCGGACACGGCTTGATCAATCCAATACCCAAAATAGGCGCCTCTGGATGATCCACCCCAGATCGAACCCACCGTGAGTTGGCCCACAAATTTACTTTGGTACTCAATAGCAAATGGAAGTGCTCGACCTTCACGAGCCTCGCGACGCATAATGCGCAGCATGGTAAAAAAGGTGGGAGGTCGCATTCCCTCTACCCGGCCCTCTTCGGGCATCGTGGCATCCCAGGGTTTGAGATAGTGAGCATTTCGATGCCGGATCTCCCGCCACCGCCTGCGATCACTGAGTCGCAATGGCCGCAGTGTCAGATCACCATCGGTGAGAACAACCGGCCAATGACCAGGTATCGTCACGAGCCCTCACGTTGAGCGCTACAGAACTCTTGCAACCAGATGGTCAGTTCAGGACCGATATCTTCGCGCTCTGCGGCCAGTTGAATAACCGCCTGCAAATAACTGAGTTTGTCACCGGTGTCATACCTTCTGCCAGAAAAGACAACTCCGCGAACACCACCGCCCTCACTCGCGGGCATGGTTGCCAACACCCGAAGGGCATCGGTGAGTTGAATTTCACCACCGCGACCAGCCTTTGTCTTTTCCAGGACCGAATACACGGCTGAATCGAGGATGTACCGACCAATGATCGCGTAATTACTGGGGGCTTCGGCAATCGTTGGTTTCTCCACCAGGTCCGCCACTTTCAGCGATCCCTCATGCTGATCAGTTTCTACCGCCACGCAACCGTACAAAGAGATATTTTCCATGGGGACTTGCATGAGACATAGAACTGATCCGCCACACTGATTGCGAACCTCGATCATGCGATCCAGAATCGGATCGCGCGGATCAATCAAATCATCGCCGAGAAGCACAGCGAATGGTTCGTGGCCCACATGCTGCTGGGACATCAATACGGCATGACCCAGGCCGAGCGGATCTCCCTGCCGAACATAGTGAATGCGAGCAAGGTCACTTGATTCCCGCACCTGCTGCAACCGCTCGGTATCACCCTTTCCTTCAAGTACCTGTTCGAGTTCAAGATTTCTATCGAAATGATCTTCGAGCGGACGCTTACTGCGACCCGTGACAAAGAGGACGTCTTCCAAGCCGGCGGCGACAGCTTCCTCAACTACATATTGAATTGCGGGTTTGTCGACAACCGGGAGCATTTCCTTGGGGGTGGCTTTGGTAGCGGGCAGGAATCGGGTTCCCAACCCAGCCGCGGGGATAACTGCTTTACGCACACTCTTTTCACTACCGCCAGAACTCATGGGAAGACCTTACGGCACCATATATATGTGTCCACCCCCTTAGAGCGTGATTCCCCCTTAGAGCGTGATTCCCACTCGGTTGCCGATTCCTCGGCAGCCAAAAAGGAGCTGCGTTCTCGGCTGCGTCAGCAAAGAAGGGCGCGAACACCCGAAAGCCTTCGTGAGCTCGAAAGCCAATTGACCGCCCACCTACTCGATGTAATCGGTGATTTACCACCCGGCGATATCGCGGTGTACATATCTATGCCGGGTGAGCCACCGACCGGTGAGTTGCGCGCCCAGCTGAAGAAGCGCGGATTCCGACCCCTGATCCCGCGGGTGCACGGTGCCAATCTGCAGTGGGCCGCAGACACCCCTGCCACTGAATGGGATACCAATGCGTTCGGCACCCAGGAACCGACCAATGAATTTGTCGAGGATCAAGAAGGGGCGCTGGCCAACTGTGTTGCAGTGGTTGTGCCGGCACATGCGGTTGACCCACACGGCATGCGGCTTGGCCAAGGTATGGGTCTTTATGACCGCGCACTGGAATTCACCCGCACCGCCGACCCGCGACCCTTGCTGATCAGTCTCACATTTGAAAGTGAGTACCTCAACAATGTTCCACATGATCTACATGACATTCCGGTGGATGTCAGCGTGACCGAATCAACGGTTCGTTGGTTTAATACACCCGACTAAATCTCTACTGATCAATTGGTACAAGGGTCAGTGTGGATGTTGTCGATTCGTTCACAGCCTCCGCGGTGAATGCCCATGGGAATTGTTGCCCATCCCGCCACGCATCAACTTGATCACTGTAGTTGGAATTGAAAGCGTGCCCACTGTTCCCGGTGAGGTTTACCCAGGTGGAGTTATCAAAATCTGACAGGTCAATCACCTGTCGCATGCTGGGCACCCACGTTACGCCGTAACCTTCTGAAGGAGTCCACCCATTGGCATTGACAATTGAGTCTCCGCCGGAGACCTCAATGGGCCCTCGGTTGAACAACGATTCAATTGGTCCAATCCCGCTGGCACCCAGTGTCTGATTGGTCAGAGTCAAGGTGTGGATTCCACCCCAATTCCAATCGGCGGGTGAATCACCCTGCAGTTCATTGAGTTCTGCTTGTGCCTCAATCATGGCGGTGGCCAGCATTGCATCACGGCCTTCTACCTCGGGAGTGGTCTTGTCATCCCACCAGAAGTCATCGGGTGTATCCCAAATGTTTTTTATCACCTGCCAGAACTGATCGCCGCCACTGGCCGTGATGTCCTCACTTTCGGTGGCCGCATCAAACATTCGAAGGACCATGTGCCGCCAGATGGCATTGAAATACGCGGCGGCCGCCGAATCAACCGGTTGGGTGTAATCCCAATCTGCAAATAGCGAATACGCCTCAGACACTTCTTCAGGAATGGGAACTGACTCAAGACGAGGAACCATGAATTCCGCAAGCTTGTTTGAGTTATCCATTTGAATACTTTGCATGCGCTCGGCGGTCATTACCGCACCCGCAGATGTTGTGGTTTCAATGAGATCCACAATTCGTTGACTGCGCGAACCGTACGCCCAGTCATCGGTCAGGAAGTAGGTGTAATCCGATCCAATCACCGCTTGGTTCGCGGTGACTATCCACTTCTCCGGCGGATTGGTGACCGTGGGTAAAGCGTCAAATGGTATGAAGCCCGCCCACGAGTACCGGGAATCCCAACCGGGTACCGGCCATTTACCGGTGTAGTTTTCTCGAATCGGGATAACGCCGGGTGCTTGGTAACCAATCACCCCCTGTTTATCGGCGTAAATCAGATTTTGAGATGGAACGGCTAATAGTCGCGCTGCTTCCCGGAAGTCATCCCAGTTTTGTGCGGTATTGAGAACATCAAATGCATCAAATGTGTTGCGAGGGGTTAGTGCGGTCCAGCGCAGTGCAACCGAATAGCCATCGGCGCGTTCCGGTGTCACGCCCGGGATACTCGCGGAGCCTGGTGCCGGCACCGGAGAATCGGCACCCACGCTGGTGTAGGTGGTGATTCCATTTACATCAGAGATCAGCGGGCCATCTACTGTTTCGCGCACGGTGATCACAACGGGGTCTGCCCCGGCCACCTTGATTTCTTCGGTTCGCGTGGTCATGGGAACTTGTGCGCCATCAAGTAGATAGGTATCCCCGGTGACCTGGTGCAGCACCAGGTCGGTGACATCGGGACCTAGATTGGTAAATCCCCACGCAATATTGTTGTTGTGCCCAATGAACACTCCCGGCAAACCGGCCATGGTCCATCCCGAGACATCGTAATTGCACTCGGGGGTGAGCACCTGACACCGAAGTCCGGCTTGGTACCACAAACTCGGCATGGCCGGGGCAAGGTGCGGATCATTTGCCAGCAGTGGCATGCCCGATTCGGTTTTATCTCCGGCAATCACCCACGAGTTGGAACCAATTCCTTTGCCCGACTCACCCAGCCACGCACCCAGCGTTGCTTCCATGCCGGCAACCCGCTCCAACGCCTCAATCTGCCGAACGCTGTAGCTGGCACTTGCACCAATCACCGAGCCATCGGCCTGAGCATCCTGATTAAACACACCGTCCACCACTGCGCCAATTTCAACAATGGGCCGATGTTCGGCAAAGGGGTACGCCGGAAATAGTTTCTCTGTTTCAGCCACACCAACCGATGCGCTCATGATCGCTCGGTAAATTTCATCGGTCATGTTTCCGCGCAGATCCCACGCAAGGGCTTTCAACCACGCCACTGAATCGGCAGGCACCCACGGCTCAATTGTGTAATCCGGATTTTGTATTGACAGAACCGAGTATTCCAAACTCAATTCGGAGCCAGAGCGGTTTGATATGTACGCATTCACTCCCGCGCTGTACGCGTCAAGGATTAGTTGGGAGCGATCCGACAACATGCCCAGTTCCTGCTCGGCAATTTTCCGCCACCCCAGTGTGCGCAAGAAAGAATCTGTTTCAATCTGACTTTCACCAAACATTTCCGATAAGCGCCCGGCTGTGATGTGCCGACGCACATCCATCTCCCAGAACCGATCTTGGGCGTGGACAAAACCTTGAGCAAAAAACAGGTCAGAGATATTTTCGGCGTAAATCTGTGGCACCCCGAATGAATCGCGGTTCACCTCCACCGGAGCGGTCACGCCAGTACTTATTTGCCCGCTCGTTTGGGGGAAGGAATCACGCACGGTGTGCACCCCAAAAAGTCCCACCCCACCAACAACGAGCACCAATACCAGGGCAATGACTCCAAAGACTCGCTTGGCCATTTCGCAAAAATACTCAGGTCACACGGGTGCATGTTCAGTGGCTGCATATTTCACGGTAAACGCAACCCCACGAGTGTGCCGATCCAGGCAGCAAAGACGCAGGCCACCATGACACCCACTCCAACTGCAATGATCCACGTCACGGCCGCGGCCGGTGAGGTAGCGCGCCTGGCCTGATACC
Organism: uncultured bacterium; assembly: GCA_903896585.1. GTDB lineage: Bacteria > Actinomycetota > Actinomycetes > S36-B12 > S36-B12 > UBA4592. Next base: position 2,899 of record CAITYI010000237.1, on the reverse strand, counting down.
CGGTGCGAATCACCTGGGTCCAACCCGAAAATGTGGTGAATGTCCCGGCGAAGCCCACCAGCAGAAATAGTTGAAGATTTCCGCTCGTGGCGACTAATACGATTCCAGCAATCAATGATCCCGCAATATTGATAAAGCTCAGGGCCCACGGAAAGCGGGCGTTACTGAAGTTGATCGCAATGAATCTTTCCATTGCGGCGCGAGCGGGTGCGCCAATGAGTGCGCCCAGTGCCACCGCAAACATGGCACTCATGTGCGATCACCTGCCAAATAATGGCCAACGGTGACCGCGAGAAAACCGCCAGCAATCGTCAGCGCGAAATACCCCGCTGCCATCAGGATCGCCCCGGAGTTAATCAGGGAGAAAGTGTCCAGAGCAAATGCCGACACGGTGGTGAACCCACCCAAGAATCCAGTGATCAATAACGGGCCCCAGAACTCAGCCGCGGTGGTATTGCGCACCAGTAGCCCGACCACGATCCCTATTGCAAGTGCGCCAACAACATTGACACAAAATGTGGCCCACGGCCACGAGCCGGGTGCCACAATCTCTGACACCCCGTAACGCAGGAGAGCCCCCACCACGCCTCCAACAGCCACCAAAGACAGTCGTTGGGCTTCATGCACCCGACCACTGTAGGCGAATAACCGGACCTCGATTGGCCAACTACCCCTACCTCAGGGCACAATTGGCACTCAAGCATTGTGAGTGCTAATCGCAATGGCCTAATCAGAGTGATGTTGGAGGAAGTGTGCCCACCTACGAGTACTCGTGTCCCGAGTGCAATACCCACCACGAGATCGTGCAATCCATGGCCGACCCCACCCTGACCACCTGCCCCAACTGCGGCAAGGAATCCCTGCGCAAGCAGTTCTCCGGTGTGGGCGTCATGTTCAAAGGTTCCGGCTTCTACCGCACCGATTCCCGCAGTAAATCAAGTTCCTCTGATTCCGGCTCTGGTTCATCCGGCTCTGGTTCATCCGGCTCTGGTTCATCCGGCTCTGGTTCATCCGATTCCAGCTCCAGCACACCTGCATCAACTACTTCACCCTCTAAGGACTCATCTTCTAAGGACTCATCTTCTAAGGATTCGTCTTCAAAAAGTTCGAGTTCAAGTTCAAGTTCGAGTGCATCCGGATCCAAATCCTCCAGTTAAACCGGTGGAAAGTCACCTGTGGACAATAATTCGACAGCGAGTGACTTGCGATCTAATGTCACAGGGTGGCACCCACTCGAACCGCACTAATTCGTAAGTTCACCCACCGACACCGACGGGTATTGGGTTCGGTCAGTGCGGCCCTGGCCGTGCTTCTTCTTTTTCTCTCCCTGCGCTCTACCCCTCAGGTGAGTGCAAGTGGTGAATTTCTCCCATCGCTGGAACAAGATCAGGTAGCGGTGCCGGTGACTTTGCGCTCGTCCGCGATCACGGCGGCCGTGAATATCGGCGACACCGTAGATCTGATTGCACCCGGTGCTAACGGTTATCCCGAAGTGATTGCAACAGGTGCGCTGGTGATTGACATTCCGGGTTCCGGCGGATTCAGTTCCACTAACTCGGCGGTGATTGTTGTGGCCGTTGATCACAGTGCCGGCATTGAACTAGCCGCAAATATTTCCCCCGAGATTTCCGTTGTTGTCACCAAGAGGTAACCGTAACTTCCACTGGCATCACTCACCGTGGTGCGGTGGCACATTCGCCAGCAGATCGCGCTCGTGGGGTGACAGTGATTTCTCCGAGGCACGCGAAAGTTTCACCGGTGCGCCGCAGTCAGAGCCAATTGCGGTCAGTGAATCCGAGAGTGCTTGACCCAAGGCCAAAACGGCATTACGCGAAAGAGTCAATTCAGGTGCCACCACCAATTGGTTTTCGGCATTGATCTCAATGGGCAATCCCCGCTGGGCGCACTCGCGAATAAGTGCGGCAGACACATCTGCAGGCAACTCGGTTGCACGCAGATGAACAATCGCTTCAGGGCCAGGGGAAATTTCTACTGATTGCACGAATGAATGAGAGCGCACCTGGCTGAGAGCTGCGGTGAGCTCCAACTCCATGGTCTGGGCCCGAACAACCGGGTCGCTGGTGGCGTCCATACCGTGAGGTTACCCACCACCGCTCACGCAATAGTCTGGGATACATGGCGCAGCGAAATGGTCAGCACGGTTCCACCGGGAATTCCGGGGGCAAAATCGTTCTCTTGGGTGCTACCGGATTCACCGGTCGCTTGACGGCTGAGGCCATGGTTCGTGCAGGTTTAGCACCTGTCTTGGCGGGACGAAACCCCGAGCGACTGCAGGACCTCACTCGGGAACTCACCCGGATTGCACCCGCGGGCAAGGCACCCACCTGGGAGCAAGCCGATGCAACCATTCCTGAATCGGTAATCGGATTAGTGTCCGATCCCACCGATGTATTGGTGAGCACCGCCGGTCCATTCAGTGTGGTGGGAGCCCCCGCAGTCAGCGCTGCCATTAACGCTGGGTGCACCTACATTGACTCCACCGGCGAGGCTGGCTTTATTCGTCAGGTGTTCAAGCAGAGCGAGCAAGCGGCGGTAAGTGGTGCGCGCCTTATTCCTGCGTGCGGGTACGACTTCATTCCCGGGAACTTCGCTGGAGCACTTGCCTTACGTAACTGTCGCGACCGAGGTGACATTCCAGCAAGTATTGATATCGGTTACTTCACTCGCGGACCCATGTCCATGAGCAGCGGAACACAGGCCAGTGCAATTGCCTCCCTCGGGGCAACCGGATACCAGTTCCGCGATGGTGTGCTTAAGAGTGCCGCCCTTGGTACCGAGTTCGGTGAATTCACCCTTGTCGATGGAAAAAAAGTTGGCGGCATCAGCATTGGTGGCACCGAGCAATTCGGCCTTCCCGCCATGTCACCCTCACTCCTTG